>JANLGB010000117.1:1028-7004 GCA_024653405.1 Candidatus Saccharicenans sp. | reverse complement strand
CCTTCTGGGCCAGCAGGGCCAGAAGGCCGAGAACGAGTTTGTCGGCCTGAGATGTGGCATCATGGACATGTACGCCAACCTTCACGGCCGACCCGGTCAGGTGCTGAAGATAGATTGCCGCCACCTGGTTCATGAATATTATCCTTTCGACCGACCCGAGCTCAGGGTCATCATCAGCGATACCGGAGTCCGGCGGGAGCTGGCTTCCTCCGAATACAACGTCCGTCGCCGCCAGTGTGAGGAGGGCGTCAGAATCCTGCAGAAGTACTACCCGGGCCTTAAGAGCCTGCGCGACGTCAGCCTGGAGATGCTGCAGGAACACCGGGCTGAGTTCGACCCGGTCGTCTGGAAAAGGTGCGCCTATGTCGTCCGGGAGAATGACCGAGTGGCCCTGGCCTGCCAGGACCTGCTGCGGCATGATTTCAATTCTTTTGGCCTGAGGATGCAGGAATCGCATCTCGGCCTGCGGGACGAGTATGAAGTCAGCTCGCCCGAACTCAACCTGCTGGTGGAAGCGGCTTCGACCGTACCGGGCGTTCTGGGGTCGAGGATGATGGGTGCCGGCTTCGGCGGCTGCACCATCAGCCTGGTGGAAGCGGCGGCGGTGGAAGAATTCCAGGCCCGGGTCAGTGCCGCCTACCGCCGGGAGACCGGTCGGGAGCCGGCCATCCACGTGGTCAGGATTGAAGCCGGGACCAGGATTATAGAAGCCTGAAATTTTTTCGGGATGGATAACCTTGGGTTCGCTTGACCTGCCCTTTGACCCGCTGGAACGTTCCCGCCAGGTGGAAAAACTGGTCATGGATTCCGGCCGCCGGAAGTACTATCGCTTCCGGTCGGGTCAATTTTACGGAGGCATAGTCACGGCTGATGCCGTCGGCTGTTCTTTTCTCTGTGCCTACTGCTGGAATTACAGCCGGAACCTGGACCCGGCCGGGGCCGGAACCTTCTTTTCCCCGGAAGAAGTGGTGGCCCGGGTTCTGTCACTGGCCAGGAAACACCGCCTGAACCAAATCAGAGTCAGCGGGGCCGAACCGCTCCTCGGGCCAGAATCGCTGGCCCATCTCGTTCAAATCCTGGAAGGGCTTTCGGCCCGGGCCCCGGATTGCCGTTTTATCCTGGAAACCAACGGCCTGATGCTGGGTCAGGAGCGGGAATTTGCCCGGAGCCTCAGCCGCTTTAAGAATCTCCGGGTGAGGGTCTGTCTTAAAGCCACTGACCGTGACCGCTTCCAGCTGATTACCGGGGCTTTACGCGATTACTTTTTTAAGCCTATAGCGGCCCTGCTGCATCTTAAACAATACGGGGTGAAATGCTGGCCGGCACTCACCGCGGACCTTTTCACCCGGGAAGAAATAAGGGGATTGCAATCAATGCTGGTAGCCCAGTCGTTAGGGCCGGAACTCGAGCTGGAAGAGCTTATTCTTTATCCCTTCGTGGAGAAAAACCTTAAAGAACGCGGGGTGGAATTAGCCCGGGGCCATCAGGGCTGAAAACTTTGTTCACCAGCTCTTATAGCCAACACCGGCTTCAGGTTCGCAGTAGCAAGGTTTAAATCGGGCCAATCGTGGCTGGCTCAAGCCTGAGTTTAAGGCCCAGGAAGCGAAGATTAAATCACGGTTCTAGCCATTCAACAGGTTTAAGTGGCTATTATCAGGTCGCCAAAAATCTTCGAGCTTAGAAATCGTAGCGGCCTTGGCCGGGCCCACTTTTTTACTTCTCTAAGTGCTGCGCCCGGGCCTGATTCCCGGCCTTGCCCTTCAATCAGAACTCCCACCTGCCTGTTAGTTCCTGACGCCCGGATTTTAAAATAGTGGCAGCTCCGGAGGGGGGGAGATTGGCTGGGAAGCTAGGATTCGAACCTAGATAACATGATCCAGAGTCATGTGTCCTACCGTTGGACGACTTCCCAGCACTCGCTTAAATATAGCCAATTCCGGGCCATTTTTCAAGGGGAGAGGGCGAGATTTGAAGGTTACCATCCTAAACTGTATAATAAGACACTTAAATTTCAAGGGTGTGTTAGGTCCCGGTATGACCAGGAGCAAGCTTAACTACCTGATAATATTCCTGCTGACGGCTGTCTTTCTCTGGTTCTTTTTTAAGAGCGTCCGCTGGAATGAAGTCTGGGGCTATCTTCGCGAATTTCGGCTGCCGTTCCTGGTCATGACCATTTTCCTGGGGCCTTTGCATCTGGTCACCAGGTCGATCCGCTGGAAGTTCCTGCTTTACCCGGTCAAACCGGACCTGAGGTTCGGCAAAGCGGTGGAAGCCACCACCGTCGGTTTCACCATCACCCTGCTTTTCCCGGCCAGGGTGGGGGAGGTGGTCCGGCCCATCTACCTGGCCAGGGCCGAGAATTTGAGCCCGGGCTACCTGATGGGCACGGTCGTGGTGGAAAGGACCTTTGACCTGTTTACCAACTGCTTCCTGCTCGGAACCTTCCTGCTGACCAGGCACCTGTTCAGCTACAAGCTGGAGCTGCAGCCCGAGACCCTGAGCCGCCTCTATTTCTGGGGGAAACTTGGCCTGGTCCTGGCAGCGGCGCTTTTCCTGTTGATAACCACCCTCTATTTCCTAAAAGGCCGGGCTGCCCGCGTTTTCCGGGCCATCAGCCGGCCGTTTCCGGCCAGGGTTCGGCCGGGCATCGAGAAATTCGGCCTGGAGTTCGTCGAGGGGCTGAAGTTCTTCCATTCCTTCGCCCGCCTTCTGGGCTATTTTGGCCTGTCGCTGGTGGTCTGGCTGGGGATCTCGCTTCTTTACTGGGTTTTTTATACGGGTTACGGTCTTAAAATCCCCTATTTTTTCATCGTTCCCTATATCTTCCTGACGATGATCGGAGCTTCCATTCCCACCCCGGGCATGGCCGGGGGGTTTGATTATTTCAGCAAATTAGCCCTGACCAGCCTCTACGGGATGGACCCCAACCGGGCGGTCGGCCTGACCATAGTCATCCATTCGCTGCAGTTCGTGGTGACATGCCTGCTGGGTTATGTTATATTATGGAGAAACGGCCTCAGCCTCCTGCAGGCCAGAAAAATGGGAGAGGGAAAGAGCTGATGCGCTGCCCCTATTGTGGTTTCCTGGAGAGCAAGGTTATCGACTCGCGGGAAAGCAAGAAAGGCGTTTCCATCCGGCGGCGCCGGGAATGCCTGTCCTGCAAGAAGCGTTTCACCACCTACGAGCGGCTGGAGGAGCTGCCCTACATGGTGGTAAAGAAAGACGGCACCCGGCAGCCTTTCGACAGCCAGAAGTTGCTCCGGGGCATGATGAAAGCCTGCGAAAAGAGGCCCATCCAGATCAGCCAGCTGGAAGAAATAGTGGAAGAAATCGAGTCCATCCTGCAGGAGCGGCCGGATAAAGAGATGGAATCATCGGAAATCGGCCAGATAGTCATGGAAAGGTTGAAGGCCCTGGACAAGGTAGCCTACATTCGTTTTGCCTCGGTCTACCGCGAATTTAAGGATGTGGTAGAATTTAAGCATGTGCTGGAAAATTTGCTCAAAGAAAAATAAAAACATAAAACCGGCACTGTCTGACTCCGATGAAAAAAAAGATTAAACCTGTAGCCCGGGTTTTTAGGGTTGAAACCCAGATCAGGGGTAGCGACGGGGAATTGGTCTTCAAACGGGAAAGCCTCGGCGGTCTGGGCCTGGCCTGGGAGCCGGCGGTTGATGTCTACGAGAAAGAGGACGAGGTGGTGGTCGAGGTCGAAGTCCCGGGCGTCCCGGCCAGGAACCTCAGGATAGTCCAGTGGGGCAACCGCCTGGAGGTCAGCGGGATGAAAAAGGAAGTGGTGGAAGCCGCCCGCTTGAAGTTTCACCGGCTGGAAAGGGAAATGGGCTTCTTCCACAAAGAAATAGTCTTGCCGGTGGCCGTTTCCACCAAGGATACCAGGGCTTCTCTGGAAAACGGTGTGTTGACCATCGTTCTCAAAAAGCAACCCAGGACCACCAGGGAAATTGAGGTCAAGATCCAGAAAACAAAAGCTGAAGGTCAAGGAGGTGAATGATGTCCCAGTTCGATAATTCTCCCGAAGAAGCGGTCAATGGTCTGACCGAGGAACAGCAGCAGAAGCTGCAGATTCCCGACCGCCTGCCCGTGCTGTTGCTCAGGGATGTAGTGATTTTCCCCTACATGATAGCCCCGCTCTATGTCGGCCGGGAAAAGTCCAAGGCGGCCATAGATCACAGTCTGTCTACCAACCGGATGATTCTGTTGCTGACCCAGAAAGACATGGAGATTGAAGAACCCAAGAGGGAAGATGTCTATGAGGTGGGCACGGTGGCCCTGATCATGCGAATGCTGAAGCTGCCCGACGGCCGCATCAGGATTCTGGCCCAGGGTCTGGTCCGGGCCAGGATCGAAACCTTTGAAGATGAAGGACCCTTCGTCCAGGCTAAAATAGTCACCCTGCAGGAACCGGAACAGGTGGAGAAGACCATCGAGCTCGAAGCCCTGATCCGAAACGTCCGCTCCGGCCTGGAAAAGGCCACTTCCCTGGGTAAGGCCATCCAGCCCGAGATACTGGTGATTGCCGCTAACCTGGAAGACCAGGGCCGGCTGGCTGACCTGACCGCCTCCAACCTGGAACTCAAAGTAAAGGAAGCCCAGGAAGTCCTGGAAATTGTCGACCCGGTCTTGCGGTTAAAGCGGGTCTACGAGCTCCTGGTACGGGAACTGGAGCTATTGGAGATGCAGTCCAGGATCTCCAACGAAGCCCGGGGGGAACTGGATAAGCTGCAGCGGCAGTACTTCCTGCGGCAGCAGATGAAAGCCATCCAGAAGGAACTGGGGGAAGGTTCCGAACTCCAGGAAGAGGTCAAAGCTTACCAGGAAAAGCTGAAGAAACTCCGGGTCGGAGACGAGGTGCGGGAAGAGCTGGAGAAGCAGATCAACCGCCTGGCCCAGATGCACCCGGAATCGGCCGAAACCGCGGTTATCAGGAATTACCTGGACTGGATGTTCTCTCTGCCTTGGGACATCAGCACCAAGGATAACCTTGACCTCAGGATGGCCAAAAAAATACTGGATGAAGACCATTACGGCCTGGAAAAGGTCAAGGAAAGAATCATAGAGTACCTGAGCGTCAGGAAGCTGTCCAAGAAAATCAAGGGCCCGATCTTGTGTTTCGTCGGGCCGCCGGGTGTCGGCAAGACTTCCCTTGGCCGGTCGATTGCCCGGGCCCTCGGCCGGAAATTCGTCCGGATTTCCCTGGGCGGAGTTCACGACGAAGCCGAAATCAGGGGACACCGCCGGACCTACGTCGGGGCTATGCCCGGCAAGATCATTCAGGGGGTGCGGCGGGCCGGTTCCAACAACCCGGTCTTCATGATGGACGAGGTGGATAAAATCGGGGCCGATTTCCGGGGCGACCCCTCCTCGGCCCTGCTGGAGGTCCTGGACCCGGAACAGAACAACAGCTTCCTGGACCATTACCTGGGCGTGCCCTTTGACCTGTCCCGGGTCATGTTCATCACCACAGCTAACCTCCTCGACCCGATTCAGCCAGCCTTCCGCGACCGGATGGAAATCATCGAGCTACCCGGCTATACCGAGGAAGAAAAGTTGCAGATTGCCCTTCGCCACCTCATCCCCAAGCAGATTGCCGAGCATGCCCTCAAGCCCGAAGCCATCGATATTTCTGAAGGGGCGGTCAAAGCCATCATTTCCCAGTACACCCGGGAAGCCGGAGTCCGCAACCTGGAGAGAGAAATTGCCGGCATCTGCCGCAAGGTAGCCCGGCAGATTGCCGAGGGCAAGAAGAGAAAAGTCCGGGTGACCGCCCAGAACATAGAAAAATTCCTGGGGCCGCCGAAAATTTTCCGTGACCAGCTTACCAAGAAGGACCAGGTGGGCGTGGCCACCGGAGTGGCCTGGACGGCGGCCGGCGGCGAAATCCTGTTCGTCGAAGCCACCAGGATGCAGGGCAAGGGCAACCTGATGCTGACCGGTTCCCTGGGCGAGGTGATGAAA
>JANLGB010000117.1:0-1018 GCA_024653405.1 Candidatus Saccharicenans sp. | reverse complement strand
CTGGCGTGGGCCCGGGCATAGCTCAGGGCCCACGCCAGGGAATTCGGCATAGAGCCGCGGATTTTCATGGAAAATGATTTCCACATCCATATTCCCGAAGGGGCCATTCCCAAGGACGGGCCCTCGGCCGGGGTGACCATCGCCACGGCCTTCATTTCGGTCTGCACCAATATTCCGGTGCGCTGGAATGTGGCCATGACCGGCGAGATTACCCTGCGGGGAAATGTCCTGCCGGTGGGCGGCATCAAGGAAAAAGTGCTGGCCGCCCAGCGGGCCGGCATCAAGAAGATGATCCTGCCGCTGCCCAACAAGAAAGACCTGGTAGATATTCCGGCCAAGATCCGCCAGGAGATGCAGTTCATTTTTGTCGAAGACATCAAGCAGGTCTTCCGGGAAGCCCTGGCCAGGCCTTTTTCCCGGGAGGTCACGGTGGTGGCGGCCAATCCCAAGCGGCGGAAAAAGACTACCAGTAAAACCAAGAAGAGTCTCAGAGCCGCTTCAGGCTAAGAAATTACCCTCGAAGACTAACTGAGCCGGTCCTGTCTGGTAAATCTTGTCTTTTTCCCATTCGACCACCAGCGGGCCCATGCTGGTCCAGACCTTGACCTTCCGCTCGGTCAGACCCTTCAGGATGGAGGCCACGGCCGCGGCGCAGGAGCCACTGCCCGAGCTCAGGGTTTCGCCCACGCCCCGTTCCCAGAACAAGACCTCGATTTCCTGGTGGTTGAGAACCCGGATGAATTCGACGTTGGTCCGGCGGGGGAAGAAGGGATGGTTTTCCAGCTCCTGCCCCACCTGATGCCACTCAATCCTGGCCGGGAAAAACCTTTCGACAAAGATATCGCAATGGGGGTTGCCGACCGAAACGCAGGTGATATGATAGACCTTGCGGTTTATCGACAGGGGATAATCGATGATATATTCATGCTCCTGACCGTCATCGAAGGGAATATCCCGGGAAGAAAATCGGGGCTCTCCCAGCTCGATTTTGATTTCTAAGAGAGTTCCGTCCTGTTTT
>JANLGB010000116.1 GCA_024653405.1 Candidatus Saccharicenans sp. | reverse complement strand
CGTGGTCAATATCCTGGCCAGCAAACCCGAGGATGTGCTGCAACAGGCGGATAAGATTAAGGAAGCTGACGGCATCCTGGCCATTCACCTGACCATCTGGATAACCCCCATCCTGGAAGCCATCCTCAAGTTCAAGAAGCCCACCGTTCTTTTTGCCGCTCCCTATTCCGGTCATGAATGGACCTATTACGGCAGCCTGATGAAACAGGAAAAAGGAGAGTTGCTCGACTGTTTTCTGACCAGCGACCGGCAGCAACTGGCTACCGCCATCAGACCTTTCCGGGCCATCCATCATCTCCGGGAAGCCAAGATCCTGAACCTGACCACCGCTCCCTTTGAGGAATACGCCGGGCAGGTCAAAGAAAAATTTGGCACCGAAATTAAAAGAATTACCCTGGACCGGGTGGAAAAGACCTACGCTGCTATTAGCGAGGCTGATGCCCGCCGCGAAGCCGAGCTGTGGTCCAAGGGCGCCGAAAAAGTGGTCGAGCCTTCCCGGGAGGAAGTCTATAAATCGGCCCGCCTGGCCCTGGCCTTCGACAGGCTGGTGGAAGAAGAACAGGCCACCGCCCTGACGGTAGATTGCTATGGCACCATGTGGGATAAGACCATCAAGCTTCCCGCCTACCCCTGCCTGGGCTTCAGCCGCCTAAACAACCGCGGCCTGGGCGGCATCTGTGAATCGGACCTGCGCTCGGCCCTGACCCATATCATCCTCCAGGGTCTATCAGGCAAACCGGGATTCATCAGCGATCCGACCGTGGATGAAGGTAAAAACTACATCATTCTGGCTCATTGCCTGGGCACGGTGAACATGGACGGGCCGGGCCGGCCCGGTCATCCCTATAAACTTAGGACGGTAATGGAACGGGAGGAAGGCGTGGTGCCCCAGGTGGAGATGCGCCTGGGAGAAAAAGTGACCCAGGCTATTATTGTGGGAACCGAGGGGCTGCTCTACTTCACCGGTGAAATCGTGGACACTCCGGTTCGCCTGGAAGACGACCGGGGCTGCCGCACCAAGATTGCGGTTCGGGTTGACGGCCACCTGGGAAAACTCTGGCAGAACTGGTCGCAGGGGCTGCACCGGGTTGCCTGCTACGGGAACCTCAGCCGTGAACTGCGGATGCTGGCCCGGTTCAAGAAGCTGGAGCTGGTAAACGAAGCGGTCTGAATCCTGGTAGGGCTTCCTCAAAGATACCTTCAACGGCCCTGGCCATAGAAGCCGGTTTGTTTCTCCCCTTTCCACTTACCTTAAATGTTACTATCCCGCCGACCCGAATTTTTTATTTGAATTAAAACCCCAGAAAAATATATATTTTTTGTCTTAAGCTCAAACCAAGGAGCCGCTCATGAGATTAAGTCAATTCTCTGGCGAGAAAAGCCCTTACCGCTTGACTGTCAGCACCTTATTATTAACTGCGTTCTTCCTGGCCCTTTATTTGCTTTCTCCGGGCCTGCTGCGGGCTGAAATTATTCCGCCCGAAAAATACCTCGGTTTCCAACCCGGCCAGGACTTCAAGCTGGCCAACTGGAGTCAGATCACCGCTTATTTCCGGCTGCTGGATGAGGCCTCCAACCGGGTGAAGGTTCTGGAGCTTGGTCCAACCACCCTGAACCGGCCGTTGATCATGGCCATTATCACGGCCGAAGAAAATATGCCCGACCTGGAAAAATACCGGAAAATCCAGGAACGGCTGCACGACCCACGCGGACTCAGCCCGGAAGAGAAAGCCCGTCTGATTAAAGAAGGCAAGGCTATCGTCTACATCAGCTGTTCCATCCACTCTACCGAAATCGCCGCTTCCCAGATGTCGCTGGAACTGGCTTACAGGCTGGCCAGCGACAATTCGCCGGAAACAAAAAGCCTACTTAGCCGGGTCATCCTGCTGCTGGTGCCCTCGGCCAACCCTGACGGAATAGACCTGGTAACTGACTGGTACTATCGCAACCTGGGAACGCCCTTTGAAGCCAGTCCCCTGCCCTGGTTGTATCATTACTACACCGGTCACGACAATAACCGCGACTGGTTCATGCTGACCCAGAAGGAAACTCAATTGATGGCCCGGGTCCTCTATCAGGAATGGTTTCCCCTGCTGGTTTACGATGTCCACCAGATGGGCTCCAACGGGCCGCGGCTTTTCCTGCCGCCCTATCAGGACCCCATCAACCCCAATTTGGACCCCCTGCTGCTGCGGGAACTTTACCAGCTGACCGGGGAAGCTGTCATCAACCTGACCCGGGCTGGCAAGACCGGGGTAGCTACCAATACCATCTTCGACGGCTGGTATAACACCGCCAACCGGGCGGCCCCGCTCCGTCACAATGCCCTGGGCGTTTTGTCGGAAGCGGCCAGCGCCAACCTGGCCTCTCCCATTTTCCTCAGGCCCTCCGACCTCCGGGTTTCGGGCAGCGGCAATGATATCCAGTCCACCTACCTTGAACCCTGGCCCGGGGGCTGGTGGCGGCTGAGGGACATAGTGGAATACGAACAGATTGTGGCCCTATCTTTCCTCAAGACCATATCGGAGAAAAAGGAAAGGTTCCTGGAAAACTACTGCCTGTTTGCCGAACGCCAGGTCCAAAAGGGACAGAACGAACCGCCCTACGCTTACCTCATTCCCGAAGACCAGAGCGACCTGCCCACGGCCCTTAAATTGCTGGAAGTAATCCAGAAAAACGGAGCCGAGGTGCACCAGGCCGTCAAGACTTTTAAGGCCGGCGGCCTGGAATATCCGGCCGGCACCTATGTGGTCCTGCTGGCCCAGCCCTTCCGAGCTTTCGTCAAGGACCTGCTGGAAAGCAAGGCCTACCCCCTGCCGCCCGGCCGCGACCCGGCCCAGTATTTACCCTACGATGAAGCCAGCTGGACCCTGCCGCTCCAGATGGGCGTCCGGGTGGTAGAGGTTAACGAAAAGTTCGAGGCCAGCCTGAAACTACTCCCGCCGGTCAATCTGCCTGACAGCCGGATCGCCGGGAGCGGAAAATACTATCTCGTGGATAGCAGCTCCAACCACTCGGTCATCCTGGCTAACCGGCTACTTAAAAACCGCTTGCCAGTTTCCTTCCTCGACCGGCCAATCACAGCCGGCCACAAAACCTACCGGGCCGGAAGCCTGGTAATAGACCGGACCAGGGTTGAGGCGGCCAGGCTCAATGCGCTGGCTCGCGGTCTGGGCCTGGAAATTGATTCGGTGGATTCGGTCGAACCGGCCAAAACAAAACCTCTAAGAGAATATCGGCTGGCCATCTACCAGCCCTGGACCGCCAGCATGGATGAAGGCTGGACCCGCTGGGTGCTGGAACAATTTGAATTTGATTTCAGGATAGTGCACAATGCCGAAATCCGGGCGGGCCGGCTGGAAAAAAACTATACCCATCTCATTCTGCCCTCGCTCACCGCTCGGTCCATCCTGGAAGGCCGACGCCAGGGTGAAGTGCCACCCGAATACGCTGGAGGGATAGCGACCGAAGGTGTTTCCGCCCTGAACTCCTTCGTCCAGAATGGCGGCGTCCTGATAGCGGTGGAGAATTCGTCCGATTTCGCCATCGAGTATCTCGGCCTGCCGGTCAAAAATATAATTGAACCGAGAAGACAGAGCCGGTCGGAAGGTGAAGCCCCCGGGCCCTCTTCCGACCGGGTCAGGGTCTACTCCCCCGGCTCTATCTTAAAGGTGCTGGTGGATAGTTCCCGGCCAGAAACCTATGGCTATGACCGGGAGGCAGCTATTTTTTCTTACTTCAGCCCTGTATTCGAGATGAGCAAAACCGAAGGCCCGATGATGGCCAGGGTCCAGAACCTGGCCTGGTACCCTGCCTATAACCCGCTTCTCAGCGGAATACTGCTCAACGGCGAGAAGCTCCAGCATAAATCGGCCGCCGTCACCTGCGAGCTGGGGCAGGGCAAGGTGGTCCTGCTGGGTTTTGATGTCATTCACCGAGCCCAGGCCCACGGCAGCTTTAAGTTTCTTTTTAACCCGATAATTTACCGGTAAGGGGCCAAGAAATATTTAAAAGGCAGCCTGGTAATATAAAAAATATTCTAATGACCAATAATGGACGGGAGGGTTGTTCCAGCTTAAACAGGCGCTGGGTTGAAAACCCGGATTGATACACCGGCCCGGCTGAGCGCGGGACGAACCTATGGAGATGAAAGCGCCAGGGGTTTTGAATTTCACCGATTTTAAATGAGGTTATTTCTTTTTGAAGCGAGATTACTAAGTTATCCGCTCGGTCAGACTTTATCAGCAGTGATTAGGCCGGAGAT
Organism: Candidatus Saccharicenans sp.; assembly: GCA_024653405.1. Taxonomy (GTDB): domain Bacteria; phylum Acidobacteriota; class Aminicenantia; order Aminicenantales; family Saccharicenantaceae; genus Saccharicenans. The sequence goes on along the minus strand of JANLGB010000116.1, from coordinate 2,747 downwards.
AGGAGTGGATAGGATAAAATGGAAAAGAATAGAATAACGGCTGAGCCGAGTGGAACTGGCAGTCAATTTCTAGGACGAAGGTCCAGGCCTTTGATTCTAACCTGTAAAATTTCAATGCGCTTTGATTAAATCAAGGAATAAATTAGAATTAATCAGGTTAGGCTCAAGCCTCAGATGAGCCAGGTAGTGTCCAAAAGGAGGAACGGGTGAATAATGAGAAAAAAATAATAATAGCCCTGGTCCAGCAACAAAATACCCCTGACCGGCAGAAGAATCTTGAGCGGGGCTTAGAAGCTCTCGACCGGGCAGCTTCGGCTGGAGCCCAGCTGGTGGTTTTCCCGGAACTTTCTTTCCTGCCCTTTCTGCCGCAGCGCCCGGCTCAACCCGGGTTCGAACTCTGGGCTGAAACCGTTCCGGGGCCCACCACCGACCGCCTGGCCAGAAAAGCTGCCGACCTCCGAGTGGTGGTTATTTTAAACCTGCTGGAAATCCAGGCCGGAAAAACCTATGACTCCTCGCCGGTCATAGACAGCGATGGTCGCCTGGTCGGGGTTAACAGAATGGTCCACGTGATGGAAGCCCCGGGCTTTCATGAAAAGGGTTACTACCATCCCGGTGACCTGGGAGCCGGAGTTTTCAAGACATCTGCCGGCCAGGTGGGCGTAGCCATCTGTTACGACCGGCACTTCCCGGAATACATGCGAGCCCTTGCCCTGAAAGGGGCAGAGTTAGTGGTAACTCCCCAAGCCGGAGCCAAGGGTGAATGGCCAGCCGGGCTGTTCCAGGCCGAGCTCCAGGTGGCGGCCTTCCAGAATGGCTATTTCTGCGCTCTGGCCAACCGCGTCGGCCAGGAAGAAGTGGTGGAATTTGACGGCGGTTCCTTCGTGGTTGACCCTTCGGGCCAGGTGATTGCCAGGGCCGTCCAGGAAAAAGAAGACATCCTCCTGGCCGAGGTTGATTTTAGCCGGCTGCGGGACTGCCCAGCCCGGAAGCATTTTCTCAGAGATCGCCGGCCCGAGGTTTACGACAAACTCTGACCGGTTCTGCCCCCACCGTTCAGTTAAATAGAAGCCTCCTGTATAATGGTTTCGGCTAAAGAAAGCCTGAAGACAGATTAGTTGAGATAAAAAAAGGTGAGGCTAATTTATTTAACCCCTGGAAAATCAAAAGAGCAAGAGGAGGAAAGATGAGGATAAGAGCAATTTTAGGTTTGGGTCTGCTGCTGGCCACCCTGGCCCTGCCGCTCCTGGCCAACAAATCGGCCGTTTCCATTGAAGCCCCGGCCACGGCCAAAGCCGGTGAAGAAGTCACCATCATCATCAACGTCAGCCATCGCGGCAACAGCAGCCTGCACCATACCAAGCGCTTGCTGGTCTTGGCCAACGGCCAGGAAATCGCCCGCTGGAACTTTTCTTCCGGCCACAGGCCTGAAGCGGAAAACTTCAGTCGGGAAGTAAAACTTAAAATTGAGGCTGAAACCGAAATCGTGGCCGAAGCTACCTGCAACCTGCACGGCAGCGCCGGGCCGGCTTCAGCCAGGATTAAAATCGCAGAATGAAGGGGGGCAGAAATGACCATCGCCGGAATATCGCTGGTTTTGCTCCTGGGCATAGTTAACCTGATTTTGATTATTTTCCAGGTGAGCACCGGAAAGAAATGGGTGAAAGTCCATTTCGCCTGGCACCGCCGCCTGGGAGTGTTGTTGCTCCTGACGGCTTTGACACATGCCGTCCTGGCCTACCTTTCCCGCTGAGACCAGGGGTACCCCGGCTCGCCGGGGACAGGACCAAATTACTAATCATTGTTTTCATCAGGACCTCGTCCTCATGAATTTTCAACTCGGCTAAGATGGGCCTTGAAAACGACAAAGGGCACTCCACCTGGTGGCAGCTTTCTCTTCACCGGCAAGCAAGTTTTTATTCGGCCCGCAAGCAGGGAGAAACCGGTTGCTTTTCCTTCACTCTAAACACCCCCGCTCTGGCTGAAATTTGAGCATCTCGAAGCCTTGATTAAGGGCCGTAGGTAATGGTAGAAAGGGACCCGCTCTTAATTCAACTATAAGTCCACGAATTGATGATAACCGGAAAACCGGCCAGTCAACATCAAACCCAGAACCGGTCTATTCTTAATCTTTTAGCAAAATCTGGTAAAGGCTCATCGGAGCGGTCTGGAATTCAACCTTCTGTCCGCTGTGGGTGAATTGCACCTGGCTGCCGCCAGTGGCTATGTGGCCAGAAAAATATTCTGCTATCTGCCCGAGGCTCAAAACCTGGACCGTCTTCCAGCCGGTCGGTAAATGTACCACTGCCTTCAGCCTGGAATTGGTAGGGTTGACCAACCTGATCCGGCCTTCCCCATCCCAGATCTCCTGCAGGTCAAAATGCTCCACCCTGGCCCCTTTTTCAAAGATCTTCAGGTAAGGTATTTCATAAAGATTGGAAACTATCACCAAACCGTCATCATCCTCGTAGAATTTCCGGCTATAGGTGTTGTAATGGCCACAGAACTCAAACCGACCGCCGGTGGCTTCCTTCATCTTCTTATTGGCTTCAAGTGAATGCCACAACAGCTGGTGGGCATAGTCCAGGTACATCTTCTTGCCGGTGTGCTTGTAGCCGGCCACCAGGGCTTCCATTATCCAGGGGATGTAAGTGGGCGCGGTGGCCACTGAGGAATCGGTCCCGGTGGTCGGCTGGCCGAACTGACCGGTCCAGTCGCCATCTTTCCTGGCCACGCCGCCCTTGAGC
>JANLGB010000115.1 GCA_024653405.1 Candidatus Saccharicenans sp. | reverse complement strand
CCATGGGCCTGGCGGCCCATGGCCATGCCCACCATGTTCTGCTCGGCAATGTAGGACTGGAAGGAACGTCCGGGGAAGGCGGCAAAAAATCGGTCGGCATAGGTTGAATTCTTGACATCGCCATCGACCACCACTACCCGGTTATTGATGCGTCCCAGCTTTTCTAGGGCTATCCCGTAGGCCAGGCGGGTAGCGGTTTTCTCTTTATAATCAGGTATCGGAATATCAACCGAGTCAGTCCAGCGGGGAGCTTTTGCCGGCTGGCGGCTCCGGACGTATTTTCTGGCCTCTATTTCCGGCATCGGCCCCAGCTCGGCCAGGGCTTTTTCCAGCTCTTCCGGTTTAAGCGGTTTGCCGTGCCAGCCGTTCTTATCTTCGACGAAGGAAACTCCCTTACCTTTTATCGTCCGGGCCAGGATTACTTTCGGGCTGCGGCCCTTCCTGGCGGCAGCCAGAGCTTCCAGAATCTTTTCAATCCGGTGTCCGTCAACCTGGTAAACATCCCAGCCGAAGGCCTTGAATTTTCTGGCATAGGCTCCGATATCATGCTGGTGAATGGTGGGGTCCGATTGTCCCAGCCGGTTGATATCGACTATGGCCACCAGATTTCCGAGCTGCAATTCCCGCCCGGCGTTAGCCGCTTCCCAGACCGCCCCCTCGGCGCACTCGCCGTCGCCCATCAGCACGAAGGTTCGGGCTTTGACCCCTCCCAGCTTCTGGGCCAGAGCCAGGCCCACACCCACCGACAGGCCCTGCCCCAGCGAACCGGTGGCGGCTTTAACCCAGGGCATCCGCGGCGTCGGATGGCCTTCCAGGTCGCTGTTGATTTTCCGTAAATCCTGGAGCGACTCGAGCGGAATTAGGCCGGCCTCAGCATAAGCGGCCCAGAGAATGGGCGCGGCATGCCCCTTGGACAGGACGAATTCATCATTCTCCCAGGCGAACGGGTCGCGGAGGTTATAGCGCATCTCGTGAAAAAAGAGACAGGCCATGATTTCAGCCGAAGACAGGCAGGTGGTCGGGTGACCCGAGCCGGCGGCTGTAGTCATTTTCAGCGAATGGATTCTCAGGCGTTTGGCGATTTTTTCCAGGGCGGATATGGATGGCATTAATAGACTCCCTTTAAAAATTAGCTTTCATTATAGTAATAAAGACAAAGAGTCTCAAGGCAATTCGTAGCTGAGAAAGCAGGTCCTTGGCCGGCCAACCACAGCAGGTTTCTTTGATCTGGGCTTATCCTGAAAATTGATTATTGGAATAAATTATTCAAGATGCTTTATTGCTCGCCTGGCACCAGAAAGGTCAATCTGGTTTCTATTCACCCATCTTGGCCAGCAGGCCTCTGGCCCTGACCTGCCTGAACATGCGGAAGAAGAAAAATAGAGCCAGCGATAGATAAACCAGGTCCAATCCGAAAGCTTTCAACAACTGCCCGGCCGGGAAGGCCCGGCCGAAGATGATGGCTCTCATGCCCTCAAAGACATAGGAAGCCGGAATGACCAGGGCCAGCTTCTGCAGGAATTTCGGCAAAACCGAGACCGGGTAAAAGACGGCCGAAATCGGCTGGAACAGGAAAGCCACTCCCCAGGCCAGGACTTCAGCTTGCTGTCCGAACCGCAGTATCAGGCCGGTGGTCAGGATGCCGATGGCCCAGCCCAGGACAACCAGGCAGAGCATGAAGGGCAGTAGGTATATTCCGATAATGAACAGGTTGAAGGAATAGAGAACCCAGGCCAGCAGGGCACTGATCAGAAAAACCACCACCACCTTGAACACTGCCACCAGCATCAGCGACACCAGGTACTCACCGATGGTCAGCGGGCTGACAAACAGGTTGAGGAAATTACGGGCCCAGACTTCTTCCAGGAAAGAAACCGAAATCCCCTGCTGCGAGCGGAAAAGAATATCCCAGAGAATCAGGGCCCCGAGGAAAATACCCAGGAAATTGGGAGTAGATTTCCCTTCGGCTGACAACTTCGTAATATAAAGGCTGACAAAACCCCACACCAGAAGGTCGAGCAGGGGCCAGTAAAAAATTTCCACCAGCCTGGTCAGGCTGTGACGGTAGAGATAAATGTGTCTGAGGAACATGGCCGAGACCCGGTGCCCTTTCATGGCTGCACCTCCCGGGCCACTTTCAGGAAAACATCCTCCAGGTCCTCGCCCCGGAACCGGGCCACCAGGTCGTCGGGCGTTCCCCTGGCGATGATTTCGCCGTGATGCAGGAACAGCAGGCGGTCAGATATCTGTTCCATTTCCTGCATATTATGTGAAGTATAAAGTATGGCCATTTTCTTGGTGCGCTTCATTTCCAGAAGATAGCTGCGGGTGCGGTCGGCAATATCCGGGTCCAGGCTGGCTGTGGGCTCGTCCAGAAGAAGGATTTCCGGCTGGTTGATAAAGGCTTTGGCCAGGTTCAGCCTGGTCATCTGGCCGGAAGATAGCGTCCGGACTAGCTGGTCGGCTACCTCCTTCAGTTCGAACTGCTCGATCAACCAATCTATCCTGGCCCGGGCCTTTCTGACTCCGTAGAGTCTGGCAAAAACCATCAGTGATTCTCTCAAGGTCAGCGAGTAAGGCATGGCGATATAGGTTGAGGAAAAGTTCATCCGGTTGAGAATCTTTTCCCTTTGCCTCGATTTGTAAGGATTGAGGCCGAAGATTTTTATCTCGCCCGAGGTAGGAGAGGTCAGTCCCAGGAGCATGTGGATTATGGTCGTCTTTCCGGCTCCGTTGGGACCCAGGAGACCAAGGATTTCACCCGGATAAAGTTCAAAAGATACGCTCTTTACTGCTTGAAAAGAATTAAACGATTTTGATAGATTTTTTACCTCTAGCAAAGGAGAATCTATTCCCCTCATCTGGAACCTCCAGGAAATCCTCCTCTTGAGACAGATAACAGGCATAGAATATAGCAAAAGCTTCATAAATTGTCCATTTGCAACCCTATGGTTCAAAGGTGATTAAAAAAGAGAGCCAAAAGCCCGGATTTTTCCCTGGGCTCAATTTCCGGTCTACTCAGACTGGCGGCTCTGAGTGATCCAATTCAACCTTTAATGACTCTGGATGGGCTGGGGATTTCTTGCCAGACGATGATAGAGCTAACCACCGGCGACCTGCCGGCAGACCAGGCTGTCCCTTGGGCCTCATTCTTAGCTGATCAAAACCTGGTCCCAGGCAGGAATATTTTTTCATAAATATCTATAGCATAACGGTCCGTCATGCCGGCGATAAAATCAGCCACTCGCCTTTCAAGCGGATCCCCCTTCGGATACTCTTTTATCCATTCTCCCGGGTTTTTTAAAAAATATTCATAAAGCTCTCTGATTATTTTCCCGGTCTTCATCAGGTCAGCCCTGGCTGTGGGGTTGAGATAGACCTGCTCATAAAGAAAGTCCCTGAGGTCGATCAGGGCCTGGTAGATTTTCTGACTCATGGCGATACTTTCCAGCCTATTTTTGAGGCTGGTTTCCACCACATCCATCACCAGACGGTCTATCCGGGTGGCGTGCAACTTTCCCAGGACATCGGTGACCCGGGAAGGGATGCTGTCTTCTCTGACCAGGCCGGCTCTCAGGGCATCGTCCAGGTCGTGGTTGACGTAGGCGATGACATCAGAAACCCGTACCACCTGGCCTTCCAGGGTGCAGGGACGGCTTTCGGAGTCATCGTCAAAGATTTCCCCGCGGCCCTTAGAATGCTTGACGATGCCGTCCCGGACCTCGAAGGTCAGATTCAGGCCCTTACCCTCATATTCCAGCTTGTCCACCACCCGGAGGCTCTGCTCGTAATGACAAAAACCCCCCGGCAGCAATTCATTCAGAGTCTGTTCTCCGGCATGACCGAACGGGGTATGACCCAGGTCATGTCCCAGGGCGATGGCTTCAGTCAGGTCTTCGTTGAGTCGCAGGGCCCGGGCGATGGTCCTGGCAATCTGCGACACCTCCAGGGTGTGGGTCAGCCTGGTGCGATAATGGTCGCCAAACGGAGACAAGAAAACCTGGGTCTTGTGTTTCAGGCGCCGGAATGATTTGCAGTGGATGATCCGGTCACGGTCCCGCTGGAAAGCGGTGCGGATGAGATGGGGCTGTTCCGGCCGCAGGCGTCCCCGGCTCCTGGAGCTCAGGCAGGCCCGGAGTGAAAGGTTTTTCCTTTCGGCCTCTTCTATTTGTTCTCTGATATTCATGACCAGATTCCCTGGAACAGCCGGGCCAGACCGGCTGTCCTGACTCTGTCTTATTTTACGACTGGCGGCTCTTCAAGTCCACTACAGGATTCAGCCCGGACTTCCTTCGGCAGGGCGTCTGCAGCCACAACAAAAACTGGATGAAATACCAATTAATTTTTTTCATCCCATAGCCCTTGAGCCGCCTGGCTCCGGGAAAGGCGGCTGGCCGGCCGACCTGCAAAAAAGTGGGAAGACAGGCGAATCTTCTCTGCCCCTTTTTGCCCAGCTTTTCCTGCCAGGGTCCATAAACAGAACCAATTAGAAAGCTCAGTCACCAGCCAACAGCATAAAAAATTGACCATCTCGATATAGCTTGATTTGTTTTCACTGGCCAATGACTTCCGCTCAACCTCTCTCAGCTTGAGCCGGCCTCGCCATTTCAGTATAATTCAACTCTATCCGGCGCCGGATATCAGAATGATGGACCCGATTTTAGAAAACATCAAAGAAAACGTCAGGCAACTGCTGCGGGAACTACCTCCCGGGGTGGAGCTGGTGGCCGCAGCCAAGCAACAAACCCCGGAAAAGGTTCTGGCGGCGGTCGAAGCCGGCATCAAAATCATCGGCGAAAATTATGTTCAGGAAGCAGCTGCTGCTTTCCAGGTTATAGGCCGCCGGGTGCAGTGGTCATTCATCGGCCACCTGCAAAAAAACAAGGTCAAAAAAGCGGTGGAAATCTTTGACCTGATTGAATCGGTGGATTTCCTGCAGCTGGCTGAAGAAATCAACAGGAGAGCGGCAGCAGCCGGCCGAGTCATGCCGGTCCTGATCGAGGTGAACTCGGGCCGCGAACCTCAGAAATTCGGAGCCCTGCCGGAAAATGTGGAAGAACTGGCCTGGGCTATCTCGGACCTGCCCCACCTCAAGCTGCGCGGGCTGATGACCATGGGTCCTTTCGAGGGAGACCCGGAAGAAGCCAGGCCTTATTTCCGCCTGACGCGGCAACTGTTTGAGCAGCTTAAAAAACTCGACCTGCCACGGGCCGAAATCAACATTCTGTCTATGGGTATGACCAACTCCTACCGGGTGGCCATAGAAGAAGGGGCCACCAGGGTGCGCCTGGGGACCAGGATTTTTGGTCCCCGCCAGTGATTAAAATCAAAAAAGGTAGGTGCTTATGAAGAACAGGTGGTTTGTAGTCCTCGGAGCCCTTATCATCCAGGTCAGCCTTGGTGCGGTTTATATCTGGAGTGTTTTCCAGACGCCGTTGCTGACTCACTTCCCCTCCTGGAAAGAAACTCAGGTGACCCTGCCGGCCCAGATTATCCTGGCCTGCTTCGCCCTGGCGGTGATAGTTGCCGGGAGGATACAGGACCAGGTCGGCCCCAGACCGGTGGCCATGGTCGGCGGACTGATGCTCGGTTCGGGCCTGATCCTGGCCAAATTCTCGGCCAGCTTCGCCCCGGGCCCAGCCCTGGTCTGGCTGATTATCACCTACTCAGTTATCGGTGGCCTGGGCATCGGGGCCGCTTACGTCTGCCCCATTGCCACTTGCGTGAAGTGGTTCCCGGATAAAAGAGGCTTGATTACCGGGTTGGCCGTGGCTGGTTTCGGGGCCGGGGCCTTTTTCTTTGCCCCGCTGGCCAAAGCCTTGATCACCGGTGGTCCCTACCAGCTGTTCGGGAAAAGCTTGTTCAGCCTGCCAGAAGTGGGTCTGTTCAATACCTTCCTGGTACTCGGCCTGATTTTTCTGGTTACCATAACGCTCGGAGCTTTATTGCTCCAGAACCCGGAGCCGGGCTACAAACCCGCGGGCTGGAATCCTCCCGTTCCAGCCTCAGCCCTGAACAATCTCAAGGTTGATTTTACTCCTTCAGAAATGTTCCGCACCTGGCAGTTCTGGCTGCTCTGGGGAATTTACCTGACCGGCTGCGCGGCCGGGTTGATGATCATCATGAAAGCTTCGCCCATCTGGCAGTCATTCGCCCTGTCCAGCCTGACCTCCGGACTTGATTCAGCCACATTCAGCCAGATCGCCTCGGCCGGAGCCCTGGCCGTTTCCGTCCTGGCTATATTTAATTCCCTCGGCCGCATCGTCTGGGGAAAAATTTCTGATGCCGCCGGTCGCCAGCAGACGCTCCTGGCCATGTTTCTTACCTGCGGCCTGACCATGCTGGCCTTCAATGCCCTTAAGCCTTATTCCCTGTTCCTGATGGGTATTTCCCTGGTCGGGTTATGTTTTGGCGGTTTCCTGGCTGTTTTCCCGGCCGTGACCGCCGATTATTTCGGAACAAAGCATTACGGGGCCAACTATGGCTGGATGTTCAGCGCCTACGGTGTGGGCGGCCTGCTTGGGCCTTACCTGGCGGCGGCTCTGATGAAGACTTCGGCCATAGTCAGGATCGGAGAAATCAAGGCCGGAGGCGAAGAAGCCGTCCGGTCGCTTGTGGTCGGCGATTACCGCCGGGCCTTTCTGGTAGCCGGGCTGCTGTGCCTGATTTCCACTGTCGCTTTGCTGGTGCTGAAGAAACCGGAAGTTAACAAAGACAAATAACCGAGCCGGATATCTTTCATAAGAACCATATTTTTAAATCAGTAGAGGTGGACTCGGTCCAAGACCGGTCTGGTGACCAGGACCAAACCCAACTGGATTCAGGTTGTCCACCCTGCTTGCCCGTTTGCTAGAAGCCCCAAATTTATTATCTGGCCGGAGAAGAATAGCCCTAAGAAAAAAATTGGCCTTCGCCGCTTTTTATCGCTTCTTATTCTTGATTATTTTTTTATTTTTTCTGCCGCCCCAAACCGGGATACCATCCTATCCCAGGCGTCCGACACCGGTCAGGCAATAGTTTACCTGTCCCCGGCCGGCTCTTTTTGA
>JANLGB010000114.1 GCA_024653405.1 Candidatus Saccharicenans sp. | reverse complement strand
CCTGTCGTCTAGCCCGGCCTAGGACATCGCCCTTTCAAGGCGGCAACACGGGTTCGAATCCCGTCGGGGGCGCTTTTTTATTTTAAAAAGCGGAACGAACAGGCCAGGCTGATAATCGGAAAGAACTCGGGAGGAGTGGGTTCAATCCAGGGTGAAAGATTTTTCAGTGATCAGCCGCAGGCAGGCATCCACTTCGGCTGTTCCGTAAAGTATACCCCGGTTTTGTTTGATTTCTTCCAGGGCCCGGTCAATTCCAAAGGCCGGACGATAGGGGCGGTGCGAGGACATGGCTTCGACCACGTCGGCCACGGCCAGGATGCGGGCTTCGGGGAGAATCTCCCCGTTCTTCAACCCGTTGGGATAGCCGGAGCCGTTGATCCTCTCGTGGTGCTGGAGGACGATCTGAGCTATCGGCCAGGGGAATTCGATGTTCTTCAGGATTTCATACCCGGCCTGGGGGTGGGTCTTGATGATCGTGTATTCCAGCTCGGTCAGCTTGGTCGGTTTGCTCAGAATTTCTGCCGGCACATATATTTTTCCGATGTCGTGGATTTCAGCGGCCAGCTTCAGGCCTTCGACTCTGGGTTCAGGCAGGGATGTCTCCAGGGCGATGGCTTCGGCCAGCCTGGCCACCCGGCGTTGATGTCCGGCGGTATAGGGATCGCGCATTTCGATGGTGGTGGCAATGGCCTGGATGGTTCCTTCCAGGGCCCGGTGCAGCCGGTTCCAGCTTTCCGTTAAATCCTGTTCGGCTTTCTTCCGGGCGGTTATGTCCCGGAAGACTATGACCTGGCCCGTCTTCTGCCCTCGTTCTTCGGGCAGTTCGGCCGAGGCCTGCTCGATCGGGGTTTCCTGGCCGCCCCGGGACACCAGAACCGCTTCCTGGCTGTGGAATGTTTTATTCAGGTGGAGCGAGTTTTCTTTTAGCCTGAAAATAGTAGAAAAAGGCTGACCGATGGCTTCTTCTTCCGACCAGCCGGTTATTTTCTGGGCGATGGAATTTATGAAGGCCACCCGGTCCTGGGTGTTTAAGACGATGATGCCATCGCCGATACTTTTAAGGATGGTCGACAGCCACTGTTCCTTCTCTTTAAGCAGAAGCTGCATTCTGGCCTTGTAAAGAGCGGTCTCGATGGTCAGCTCCAGTTCTCTTTCATCAAAGGGCTTGATGAGATAACCGAATGGTTCAGTAAGCTTGGCCCGCTCAAAGGTCAGGTCATCGGCAAAAGAAGTTATGTAAACCACGGGGATGTCGCGATTTTCCCAGAGCACCGAGGCCACGGCTATCCCGTCGGTATTACCCTTGAGCACTATATCCATCAAAGCCAGGTCTGGTTTAACCCGGCTGACGCTCTGAAGAACTGCCTCCCCGGTCTGGACGACATCGGTCACGCTGTAACCCAATGCTCGGATCATGTTGTGCAAGTCCCGGGCCACCAGGTTCTCGTCTTCCACAATTAAGATTCTGGCTTTAGCCATTGTCAAACGCCTTCGCTTTTCATTTTATATTTATACGGAAGGAAGTGCAAATATTTGTAATTTTTAGCCCTGGCCAGCCCTAAAAGTTCCAAGGGAAAGCTGCCCTGGGTGGCTACCTGTGGTAGCCCGAAGTAATTTTCTTGGGTAAAGGCTGGCCGCCTCGAGACCCGGAGGCTCCTCTTTTAGGGTAAGGTTAACAGGGTGAGAGTGAGACCAGGGTTGGCCGCTTCCTCCTGACATTTCGGATATGGTGGCGTTAGGAAGAACACAAGATAAAACGAAGCAGGTAAGCATCGGCCAAATCTTAATATCGGAGCTCTTTCCAGGCTTAAAGAAAAAAGGTGGTGGGCGGTACTGGGTTCGAACCAGTGACCTCCGGTTTGTAAGACCGACACTCTGCCCCTGAGCTAACCGCCCGGATTCAATTTAACACTAAGTTAGGGGAAAGCAGTTTTTTTGTCAAGGATGGGCCAGGAAGCAGGCGCAATAGCTGCCTGGCATATTTAATTTGCCATCCGGGGTCAGCCACTGACCGGTCCAGCTCGAAAATCCAGGGTTGTTTCCGGTCTGGTCCTGGTTTCTTAAACCCTTGACCGTCTCGGGGCGGCGCTGGACGCCAGGTTGACATAAATACCCTTATATGTTAAATTTAACATCCAAATTTTATCTCCCTGGAAGGTGAGGACTAATGTTTGCAGTAATCAAGACAGGCGGAAAACAGTACCGGGTTAAAGTAGGTGATGTGCTGTCCGTGGAAAAACTTGAGGCGGAAAAAGGCCAGGTTGTTCATTTCGACCAGGTCCTTTTGCTTGAAGATGGCTCTCAAGTTCAGGTCGGGACGCCATATCTGGAAAAAGCCCGGGTGGCGGCCGAAGTCCTTGATGATTATAAGGGTGAAAAGGTAATAGTCTTTAAGAAAAAAAGGCGCAAAGGCTACCGCCGGAAAAAGGGACACCGCCAGCTTCTGACCAGGGTCCGGATTTCGGGAATTTACCCTGAAGGGCAGGCGGTCGAGACGGAACAGCCGGCAACCGAAGCAGTTACCAAGAAAGTCGCGAAGAAAGAAACAACCGCCAAAGCTAAAAAACCGGCGGCTAAAAAGGAGTCCGGAACTGCCAGGAAGACCACTAAAAAAGAAACCGCCGGCCAACCCAAGGAGAAATGACCATGGCTCACAAGAGATCCGGAGTTAACGGCAGAGATTCTAACCCCAAGAGTCTGGGAGTAAAAAGATTCGGCGGTCAGCTGGTCAAAGCCGGTTCGATTCTGGTTCGCCAGCGCGGCACGCCTTTTAAGCCCGGATTGAACGTCGGCCGGGGCAGCGATGATACGCTTTTTGCCCTGGTCAACGGCGTAGTCCGGTTTGAGGATAAAGGGAGGATGGGGAAGTACGTCTCGGTAATTCCGGTTGAGGAGGAAGCCGGGACTGCCTCATAAAATGGGCTCAGCTCCCGCTACGGCTTTTTTTTTACTCCAATTTTCCAGTGGGCTTTCTGCCCGCTTTCTTAATTTATATTTGTCCAGGTGCCCCGTTGTTTGTTGATCAGGTCAGGGTCTTTCTGATTGCCGGAAAAGGTGGCGACGGTTGTGTCAGTTTTCGCCGTGAATACCGGGTTCCCAAAGGCGGACCGGACGGAGGCCGCGGTGGCGACGGCGGGAATATCTACCTGGTGAGCGACCTCAATCTCAATACCCTGTCTTATTTCAGGTATCATCCCATCAATAAGGCCAGAAAGGGCGCCCCGGGGCAGGGTTCCAACAGGCAGGGAAAACGTGGCCGGGACCTCTACCTGAAAGTGCCCGTGGGCACCATGGTCAAGGATGCTCATACCGGCCAGGTGCTTTACGATTTCCTCAAGCCGGGGGAGATTTACCTGGCCGCTAAGGGCGGGCGCGGGGGCAGAGGCAATGCCTCATTTGCCACTCCTACCCATCAAACACCCAGGGAATTTGAAAAAGGCCGGCCGGGCGAAGAAAAAGAATTAATTTTGGAATTGAAGCTTATTGCCGATGTCGGGCTGGTCGGTTTTCCCAACACCGGGAAATCTACACTGATTTCAAAAATCTCGGCGGCCAGGCCCCAGATTGCTGATTATCCCTTTACCACCCTGACCCCAAACCTCGGGGTGGTTGATGTTGATGAAGAAACCAGTTTCGTGGTGGCCGATATCCCGGGCTTGATTGAGGGGGCCCATCAGGGCCACGGGCTGGGCATCCAGTTCTTAAGGCACATAGAAAGAACCCGCCTGCTGCTGCACCTGATCGATGTTTCTCCGTTGAGCGGACGAGACCCGGTCCAGGATTACCGGGTTATTCAGTCTGAGCTCCAGGCCTTCAATCCAGAGCTGGTGGCTCGCAGGCAGATTATCGTAGCCAATAAAATTGACCTGCTGGGCCAAGACAGGAAGAGATTGCAGGCAGTAAAAAGGCTGGCCGCCAGGGAAAAGAAACCGTTCCTGGCCATTTCGGCCCTGACCGGGGAGGGATTAAAGGAACTGGTCAACAGACTGGCCCAGCTGCTGGCCGAGGCCGGGGCCGGCCGGCTTCCGGAAGCTCGACCTGGAAGTGGTGATTGAGAAGGAAAGAGTCATGAGTCTGACCGGGTTATTCGGTGGCACTTTTAATCCCATTCATCTGGGCCACCTGAAAGTGGCCGAAGAAGTCATCAGGCATTTGCCTCTCGACCGGATTCTTTTCATCCCTTCCTATATTCCACCGCACAAGAGCCCGGGGGAGGTGGTTCCGGTCCGGCACCGTCTGAAAATGGTGGAAATCGCCTGCCAGGGGCATCCGGCCTTTCAGGTGTCAGAAGTGGAGGCCCGTCGTCCCGGTCCTTCTTATTCCATCGAGACTTTGATAAGGCTGAAGCAGGCTTATCCCGCCGACCGGTTTTTTTTCATCGTCGGTCTGGATGCGTTCCTGGAAATAGATACCTGGAAAGACTATAGCCAGCTTCTCCAGGAATGTTCATTTATAGTTGTCAGCCGGCCTGGTTTCGGGATAGAATTAAGCGAGAAGGTGATTGAGAAAATTAAACCCGCTCATCTTGTTGTCCTGGAGCCTGGTTCTTTCCCTCAGCCTGAAGACTTGCCGGCCGGCGCCCTGGTGCTGCTGCCGGCTGAAACGCCCGATATTTCTTCAACCGACATCCGGAAAAGATTGCGAGCAGGGCAGCCGATTACCGGTCTGGTTCCACCCGGAGTGGAGGCTTACATAATCAAACATCGACTTTATCACTGAGGAGAAAATGGCCGAGACCAAAGACAGACTGAAAAAATTTACCAAGAGAAGCCTGCCCAGGGAAGTCAGGCTGTCCATCAAGGCTTCCCTGGCCAAGAAGGCCGAGGACCTGTGCGTGCTGGATTTAAGGGAGCTGACCAGCTTTACCGATTTCTTCATCATCATGCACGGTAATTCTTCCCGGCAGAATGTGGCCATTTACGAAAGCATCGAGGAAGAACTGTCCAGGGAGAAAATAAAACCCTTCGGCATCGAGGGGCTAGAAACTGCCGAATGGATCCTGCTGGATTATGGCAGTTTTGTGGTTCATATCTTTTCCAAAAGGGCCAGGGATTTTTATTCGCTGGAAAAGCTCTGGGCCGATGCCCCGCGGCTGGATTATTAACCGCCAGAAAATCTATTAAAAATCTCTTGACATTTTTCTCATAATCTATTTAATTAATTGCCGTTTCTAATGGAACTGGTATTCTTGTGGCCGGGCCAAACCAAAAATCCGCACCTGCGAGCCCTACAGGAGGATTACCTGGCCAGGTTACGGTTGCTGGGCAGGGCCAGGATAGTGGAAACAGCCGAAGCCCGCGGGTTGAAGGAGAGTGCGCCGGAAAAAATAATGGAGCGAGAGGCTGAAAGACTTGAAAAACATCTTGAGGATGGCTATATTATCTGCCTTTCCGATAAGGGAAAGATGATGACTTCAGAGGAGCTGGCCAGATTGATTGACAGGCAGGCGATGATCTCAGCCCGGAGAATCATATTCCTGGTAGGTGGATTCCTGGGCCTGGCTTCGCGGCTCCTGGACAGGGCCGACCTGAAACTGTCGCTCTCGCCCATGACTTTTTCCCACGAGCTGACCAGGGTGGTCTTGCTGGAACAGGTCTACCGGGCCATAAATCTGATAAAAGGATACGCCTATCCGAAATGAGAGGGGGTTAAATGCCGGCTAAAGCAAAAATCAGCAAAAAAGAAAAAGAAGAATTCCGGAAACTGCTCTTGGAGAAGAAAAACAGCATCGTCAAGAAACTCAGCCAGTACTATAGCGACAGCAAGGAAATTGAGACCGATACGGCTCTCGACCTGGTGGATAAAGCCGAGACTTCTTACACCAAGGAGTTCCTGCTGGGCCTGACCGACAGCGAGCGGGAACAGCTGGCCCTGATTGACCAGGCCCTGGACAGGTTGCAGAGCGAATTCGGCCTGTGCCTCATCTGCCACAAGGAAATCAGCAAAAAGAGGCTCAAGATTATTCCCTGGGCTCCTTACTGTATAGAGTGTCAGGAGAAAAAAGAGGGCGAATCCAAGGTCCAGTGACACTCCGTCTCCACCGGGTATTTCACCCTTTAACCCTTACCGTTTTCCCTTCATTCTGCCGACTCTGCGGCCGGGCCCTGGAGGACCCGGAAGAAAGAGTGGTCTGCAGCCGCTGTCTGCACCAGGTGGAAATACACCGTGGTCCGGTCTGCCCGGTCTGTGGTCGCTTTTATCAGCAGGAAGCGTCTGCCGGCCAGGTCTGTGGCCAGTGCCTCGAGGCCCCTCCGCATCTTTCCAGGCACCGGTCACTCGGACCCTATTCCGGGCGGCTGAAAGAGCTGATCCTGCTTTTCAAGTATAAAGGCTGCGAGGTCTTAAGCCGGCCCCTGGGCCTCCTGGCTTATGAGTATCTGGCCGGGGACGGGATTTTTGCCGGTCTCGACTGCATCCTGCCTGTCCCCCTGCACCGGAATAGAGAAAAAATGAGGGGGTTTAACCAGGCCGAACTTTTAGGTCGGATGCTGTCGGGCCTGAGTGGTCTGCCTCTGCTGACCAGGGTTCTGGTGAAAACCAGGAATACTCCGACCCAGGTCTCTCTGGAGGCGGCCGAGCGGGAAACCAACCTCCGGGGAGCCTTTGAGGTTAGGAAGCCCGGCCAGATTGAAAAACGCAGGTTGTTGCTGGTGGATGATGTCTTCACCACCGGTTCCACCCTACGGGAATGTGCCAAAGAGCTAAGGAAGTCGGGCACACTGGAAGTAAGGGCTATAACCCTGGCCAGAGCCCTTTAAAAAGAAAACCCCCGTCGGCGACGGGGGCGGTACTGGCGACTGGATGGTTATTTGTTGGGCTTTTCGCCGGATTTTTCGGCTGTCTGAGGCTTGAGGATTTTGACCTTGCGGGGTTTGACTTCAGGTTTCTTGGGCATGTGGATTTTGAGCAGGCCGTTTTCGTATTCAGCGCTGATCTTGTCCTGGTCAACGTAGTTCGGCAGGCTGAAGGAGCGGTAGAAGGAACCGTAGGCCCGCTCTATCCGATGATAATTCTCTTCCCTGGTCTCCTTTTCGAATTTCCGCTCACCCTTCAGGCTGAGGGTATTGTCCTCAACCTTGATTTCCACGTCCTTTTCCTCG
>JANLGB010000113.1:5166-7144 GCA_024653405.1 Candidatus Saccharicenans sp. | reverse complement strand
TCTTACCCTTAGCATCAAACTTTTTTATTTTACTTAATTTACAAGCAGGTTTAGCAAAAGTCAATATTAAAAGCTTAGATATTGGCAAATTCAATTAACCTAAAATATTTTAACGCCAGAACATTAAATTAATATTAACTTCCAATGACGAGCCAGCCGTTTCTGAAACATTTGCCCAACCCCTTCCAGAGCCTGGATAACAGCCCAAATAAATTCTTAAATATTTGCCAAACTTATTGAAATTATGGCATTTATTCTGGTATATTTACTTCCTTTAATACCTAAAAGGAGTGGAATTAAAGATGAACGTATTTGTCTTAAATTGCGGCAGTTCTTCAGTCAAGTTCCAGATCATCAATACCGATCTGGACCTGTTTGAAACGGACAGCGACCGCCGGGTAGCCAAGGGTCTGATCGAGAGAGTCGGGAAGGATGATGCCATAGTTAATTTTGAAGCCGAAGGCCAGGAACCGGTCAAGAGTCTCGAGCCGATTCATGACCACCGGGAAGCCATCCTCAGAATAAAGAAATGGATGGAAGACCCGGCTACCAAAATCGAGGGAATTCACAGCTGGGATGACATCCATGCCATCGGCCACCGAGTAGTTCATGGCGGAGAAAAGTTCACTAAGTCAGTAAAGATTGACAAAGAAGTTCTGGCTCAGATTGAAGAATGCGCTGACCTGGCTCCCCTGCACAATCCGGCCAACCTGAAAGGCATTTATGCCTGCTACGAAATTTTCGGAGACAAAATACCGCAGGTAGCTGTGTTTGACACGGCTTTCCACTCGACCATGCCCGAAGAAGCTTATATGTACGCCATCCCGATGGAGTATTACGAGAAATACCGGATCCGGCGCTACGGTTTCCACGGTACTTCACATCGCTATGTCGCCTACCGCTACCGCAAACTGGTGGGAAAACCGCGGGAAGAAGTCAATGTCATTACCCTGCACCTGGGTAACGGCTGCTCTGCTGCGGCCATCAAGAAAGGCCAATCCATCAACACCACCATGGGCATGACCCCACTGGAAGGGCTGGTCATGGGCACCAGGTCGGGTGACATTGACGCCGCCATAGTGGAGTATATGTTCAACAAAGGTATCGGCAGCGTCGTCGACATTTTCAATACTCTCAACAAGAAAAGCGGCATGCTGGGCGTTTCCGGCCTCAGCAACGACATGAGAGATATCGAAAAAGCTGCGGCCGAAGGTAATCACCGGGCTCAGTTAGCCCTCAAAATATTCGCCCTTCGGGTTAAAAAATACATCGGCGCCTACATGGCTGAGATGAACGGCACCGACGCCATCATCTTCACCGCCGGCATCGGTGAAAATAGTGTTTTAATCAGAAAGATGATTTGCGAAGGGCTGGAGAATTTGGGTATCGAACTCGATGAAGAGCTTAATAAACAAGCCGTTCGTGGCAAATGTCTAAAGATTTCCAAGGAAAGCAGTAAAGTAGCCGTTTATGTCATCCCGACCAACGAAGAATTGCTGCTGGCCAGGGATACCGTCAGAGTGGTGAAAGATGCGCCAAGGATGTGGTAAGGCGCAAATAGAAAAATGGGAAAAAACAAATGCAAGCAAAAAAGCAAACAAAGCCTAAAGGAAAATTAAGGAGGATAAAATGAGCGGAAGCAATTTTGTTAGAGAAATAAGAGTAAAAGCAGCTAAGAAATTTTTGAAAATCGCTTTTCCGGATGCTGAAGATATCCGCACCATTAAGACTTCAAGAACCATCATCGAAGAAAAAATCGGTGTGCCTATTCTGGTTGGTAACCCAGAAAACATCAAGAAAATCGCGGCTGAAAATAACGTTAAAATTGACGATATTCAAGTTATCAACCCCCTGACTTCAGCCTGGAAAGAAGAATTCGCCAATCATGTTTATGAAAGACGCAAGGCCAAGGGTCTGACCTTAGAGCAGGCCAGCGAGCTGGTCAAAAACCCGCTCTATTTTGCTGGCTGTATGTTAG
>JANLGB010000113.1:4169-5156 GCA_024653405.1 Candidatus Saccharicenans sp. | reverse complement strand
TGGTAACATCTCCTCAACCGGTGATGTCATCCGGGCGGCTCTTTACACCGTGGGCACAGCTCCTGGCATTCAGACTGTTTCCAGCTATTTCATCATGGTTTTCCCCGATAAGTTGCTGTGCTATGCCGATTGTGCCGTGGTTCCTGACCCGACTGACGCTCAGCTGGCAGACATTGCCATTACCTCGGCTAAAAACTTCCAGGCCGTGACCGGGATTGAGCCGCGGGTGGCCATGCTGAGCTTCTCCACCAAAGGTTCAGCCACTCATCCGCACGTGGATAAAGTCATCAGCGCCACCAAAATCGCCAAGGAAAAAGCCCCAGACCTGCTGATTGACGGTGAGATGCAGGCTGACGCCGCGCTGGTTCCAGCTGTGGGCGAAAGAAAGTGCAAGGGATCACCGGTGGCCGGCCAAGCCAACGTGCTGATTTTCCCTGACCTTGATGCCGGAAACATCGGCTACAAGCTGACGGAAAGGCTGGCTGGAGCGGAAGCTATTGGGCCAATTGTCCAGGGGCTGCAAAAGCCTTATTGCGACCTCAGCCGCGGTTGCTCGGCCGATGATATGGTCAACGTGGCTGCCATCTGTAGCCTGATGGCTTAAGGCTAATCAAGCTGATTCTGTTTTCTATTACCGATAGGTTGGTCATATTTTAGCCCAGGTAAGATTATTTCTCAGCAATAAAAGATGGAAATCAAAATATTCATTTAAAATTCTTGGTTCAACCAAAATTTTATAAGGTTCCCTTTCAAAAATTAATTTCCCTTCCTTGATAATATCGTACTTGAGTTCCGGCGCCTCCACTGCGTTCAATACTACCAGGTCAATTTTATCACTACCCAGAACCTGGGCTATCTCGCTTGTTAACTTCAACTTAATCTCAAACATTCTTTTTTTCTTTCTTTCTTCAAGGTAGACAGCAAAATCATAATCACTCAAAGGGCCGCTCTTCGCTCTGGATTGAGATCCAAAAAGATAGACAAGTT
>JANLGB010000113.1:587-4159 GCA_024653405.1 Candidatus Saccharicenans sp. | reverse complement strand
CTTAAAAATCAAATCGGGGAGGATTAATTCCGGATAAAACAAATCGGGTAATGTGCCCAAATATATGAATCCGAAGTTCTGGTTTCTTCAGATGTGGTTCCTATAGGCGGACTCTCATCGCGCCGCCTCCATATACTCCCCCTCCCTTGGATACCATGTCCTAACTTGAAAGAATAATAGAATGGACCAGAAACTGGAAAAGAATAGCCAGGGAGATTGAAGATCAGGTCTTGGCTGAATTCTCGCCGCTGCCTTAAGCATTTTATCCCAAGATGTATTGGGCTTTTTTGTAGTATAATATTTTGTGATTCCAATGAAAACCAGGAGTAACCGACAGCAACCCAAAGGCGGGGACAAGAAGGGCGGCTTGTTAAAAAAGATTTTATCGGCCGCGCTATTAATCTTTGGCCTGGCGCTGGTTCTGGTGCTTCTCCGTCCCGGACGGTCGGGATTCACAGCCAGCCGCGGCCGGGACCCTTATAATGTAATACTCGTCACTGTCGACACTCTCAGGGCTGACCGGCTCGGTTGTTATGGTCACCGGCCCGATGCCACCCCGGCCATAAATAAACTGGCCGCCGAAGGCCTTCTGTTTGAAAACTGCATCGCGCCCACTCCGCTCACCCTTCCCTCTCACACCACCATTTTGACCGGCACCCTGCCCCTCCATCACGGAGTCCGCGATAACGGGGGATTTGTGGTGCCGGCCCAGCTGGAAACCATGGCCGAGTGTTTCCAAACTGCCGGATATAAAACGGCTGCTTTTGTCTCTGCTTATGTCCTAGATTCCAGATGGGGTTTAAACCAGGGTTTCGATTATTACTTCGACCGCTTCGACCTTAATCGGTTTGAAAAGATATCGTTGATGGACGTCCAGCGTCCGGCTTCAGAGACCATCAGCCAGGCTCTGGACTGGCTGGATAACAACCAGGAACAGAAATTCTTTGTCTGGATCCACCTCTATGATCCTCATTCCCCATATGAACCGCCTGAATCCTACTCCAGCCTGTATTCTGATGACCCCTATCTCGGAGAAATAGCCTACACTGACAGCCAGTTAGACCGCTTATGGTTTTACCTGGAAAAGAACAAATTACTATCCAATCTTTTATTCATTTTCACCTCGGATCACGGAGAAAGCCTGGGCGAGCATCAGGAAGCCACCCACGGTTTCTTTGTCTATCAGGAAGCTATTCATGTTCCTCTCATTTTGGTAACTCCCTTTGAAAAGTTCAAGGGCAAGAGAACCTCGGCCCTGGTTACCCTGACTGATATCATGCCAACTGTTCTTAAGATGGCCGGCCTGTCCGTACCTCCGGAAGTCCAGGGCCAGAGTCTGATCCCTTTCTTTTCTAAGCCTGAAAAACCCTCACGCCGCCCCGCCTACGCTGAGACTTATTACCCCAGGTATCATTACGGCTGGTCTGAGCTCCGCAGCCTGCAGGACGGCCGCTGGAAGTTGATTGCGGCCCCGACTCCCGAACTCTACGATCTTAAAAACGATCCGAATGAAGAAAAGAATCTGGTTTACCTCCAGGGCGATGTTTATAAAAAATTGTCCAGACAGATTGAACAGTTAGAAAAGAAAGCCGGTGAGAAAGCCATTGAACCAGATTTCTCTTCCTTAGATGCCGCAACCAGGGAGAGGCTGGCCGCTCTGGGATACTTAGGCTCCTTTCTCGACCCGGCCAGGCTCAAAGGGAAAAAACTGGCCGATCCCAAAGAAAAAATAAATATTTTTAACGAAATAAGCCGGGCCAAGGAACTGGGGCTGGCCGGCAAACTGGAAGAGGCCATTACCATCCTTATCAGGATTCTGGGCGAAGACCCGGAAATTGCCGACGGTTATTTCGACCTGGGAAACCTCTACTTTAAGAGTAAGAAATATCCGGAGGCCCTGCAGGCTTTCAGCCGGGCTCTTGAACTTAAACCCGACAACGGCTTTGCCGCCACCAACATCATCTATTGTTACTCGGCTCTTAATCAGCTGGACCAAGCTGAAGAATTCGTGCACCAGCAGCTCAACCGAGGGCTGGATGATTCTCAGCTCTACTATGTGCTCGGGCTCAACCTGGCCGTGGCCGGAAAACTGGACCGGGCCCTCAACTGTTTTCAGGAGTGCCTGAAAATAAATCCCCGGCAGGCTGCCGCTCACAATGACCTGGCCGGCCTTTACCTCATCCTGAATGACCAGCCCAGAGCAGAAGAACATCTCCAGGCAGCCAGGGAAATCAACCCAGAGCTGCTGGACCTGAATTATAATTTTGCACAGCTGCGGGAGAAACAGAACCGCCCGGCTGAGGCCATGGAATTCTACCAGAAAGAAATCGTCTCTTCCCCCAATCATTTCAAGGCCCTGTTCAACCTGGCCAGGCTCTACCGGCTGCAGAATCGAACGGAGGAAGAGCTGGAAGTTCTGAGGCGCGCCCTTAAAGCCAATCCAGAATTTCCTCTAACCTATTTCTATCTCGCCAGGAATTATCTGATGACCGGGCAGCGCTACCTGGAAGCCGTGGAGCTGGTGGAAAAGGGTCTGGCCCTGAAGCCCGAGCCACAGCACCTAGCCTTCGGATACATGTTGCTGGCCGAACTGAACAACCGGCTGGGTGACCGCCGGAAGGCCGAAGAGTACGCCAGGCAGGCTGACCGCTTGCTCAAAGCCCGGCGCTGAGCCCAGAGCTTATTAAGATGGAAGGAACGGAATTAATTACTTTCCGACTCGTTTGGCAGCAACCAGGGCCGCCAGGCCGATAGAATAAAATTTTGATTCTTCGCTGTCTCCCCGGGAAGTCAAAACGCAGGGAACTTGGGCTCCGACTACACAGGCCGCCAGCTTGGCCCCGGCCAGAATCGCACAGGCTTTATAAAACACGTTACCGGCTTCAATATTGGGGAAAATGAGAATATCAGCCCGGCCCGCTCCCTCCCCTTTGAAACCTTTAATTCCGGCACTCTCTTTGGATAGGGCGATATCCAGCCCAACCGGACCTTCTACTCTGGCACCTTTGATCTGGCCCCTTTCGGCCATAACTTTTATCAGGGCAGCATCAATACTGGAGGGAACCTTCTGATTCACGATTTCAGCCGAGCTCACTAAATAGGCATACGGTGTTTCAATTTCCAGGGCCTGAGCCACTTCGGTGGCGTATTCAAGAATCTTGGCCTTCTGCCCCAGGTCCGGCAGCACTAGCACGGCCACATCGGAGAGAAGGAGCAACTTCGGGTAGGTGGGAATTTCCATCACGGTCACGTGGGACAGCAGACCGCCCAGCGGCACCAGGCCGTTTTCTTTATCCAGAATAGCTCTCATATAATCGGCTGTGGTCGCCAGCCCTTTCATCAGAATCTCGCCCTGGCCGTCCCGGACCATCTTAACCGCTAACTTTAAGGCCTTTCCGGTATCGGGCTCATCAATCACCTTGGAAAAGCTGGATGAAACGCCATGTTTACTGGCTGTTTCTTCCATTTTCTTTTTATTACCGACCATAATGACGTCCACCAGCCCTTCACCCTGGGCTTTGGCCACAGCTTCGATGGTATGCGGGTCTTCGCCGCAGGCCACCACCAACCTT
>JANLGB010000113.1:0-577 GCA_024653405.1 Candidatus Saccharicenans sp. | reverse complement strand
AAATCCTTTAACCGTACTGATTATTTCTTCCAGCTTTTTAATCATGAGACATCCCCCCTGATTTCATTCTCATAGATTCTGGCTTTTTCCTCGCCGCGCAAAACCCTCAGGGCGCCTTCAAGCAGCGCTCGCATCTCGTCTTCACCTGGATAGACATAAAAAGGAGCTATAAAAGAACAACGTTCTTTTATAAGGTTGACAAAGTAGCTGTAGTAAGACAAGCCACCAGTCAGGACTATGCCATCCACTTTTCCTTGGAGCACCGTGGCCATCACTCCAATCCATTTAGCCACGTTATAGGCCATGGCTTGGATGATTAAAGTGGCTTTTGGGTCGCCGCTTTTGACCATCTCTTCCACAGCCCGCATATCATTCGTGCCCAAATGAGCGACAATGCCGCCCTTGCCGGCCAGGAGTTTTTTTATTTCCGCTTTGGAATATTTTCCAGAAAAGCACAGCTCGACCAGGTCAGCCGCCGGCAGGCTTCCGGCTCTTTCGGGAGCAAAGGGGCCGTCGCCGTTTAGAGCGTTATTGACATCGACTACCCGACCCTTTTTATGGGCCCCAATACTGATCC
>JANLGB010000112.1 GCA_024653405.1 Candidatus Saccharicenans sp. | reverse complement strand
CTTCTTGGGCGTGGTGGTAAAAACGCGGACACAGACTCCTCTTTTCTGCGGACAGGACTCAAGAGCCGGAGCTTTACTCTTGTACTTTTTGGGCGTCCTACCCTTTCGTACCAGTTGGTTAACAGTTGGCACTTATAAATCTCCTCTATAAATAGAAAAATATTTATATTCTCTTCCCAGGATGAATTTCCCGAGAAATATGCTTGAAGAATAGCAAAATCAGTCTCTCTTGTCAAGAAAATGACAGGCTATTTTGCTTTTTTTTACACCAGCCCGGCCGGGCCAAAAACCGGAACGCTGGCTGGCCTTTTTCCCCTGATGGGGACCATCCCCAAGACCGCGACCGGCCTGGGCCAGGCCGTGGCTAATTCTGAGCCTGGATTTCCGCCTCTTTTTCTTCCTTTTCCGGCAGCTCTTCCTTGAGGATAACGTTGCGGTAATACCTGAAGCCGGTTCCGGCCGGGATCAACCGGCCCATGATGACGTTTTCCTTTATTTTCCTCAAATAATCCACCTTGCCGTACAGGGCAGCCTCGGTCAGAACCCGGGTTGTTTCCTGGAAGGAGGCCGCGGCGATGAAGCTATCGGTGCTGAGAGCGCTCTTGGTTATGCCCAGCAGCAACGGACGGGCTTTGGCCGGTTTGCCACCCTTTTTCAGGATTTTTTCATTCTCTTCTTGGAACTTGAACTTATCCACCTGTTCATCCACCAGGAACTCGGTGTCCCCGACTTCCTCGATTTTTACCCAGCGCAACATCTGCCTGATGATAATTTCTATATGCTTGTCATTAATGGTCACACCCTGCAGGCGGTAGACTTCCTGAACTTCCCTTAACAGGTATTCCGCCAGTTCTTTTTCGCCCAGGACTTTCAGGATGTCATGAGGATTGACCGGCCCGTCCATCAGAGGCGTGCCGGCCTTGATCTTTTCGCCGTCTGATACCAGCAGGTGGGCACTCTTGGGAATAAGGTATTCCTTGGCCCCTCCCCTTTCATTCTTGACTATCACCCGGCGGTGGCCGCGGATCAGGTCGCCCACCTGGACCACGCCGTCGATTTCTGAAATGATAGCCGGATTCTTTGGTCGGCGGGCCTCGAAGAGTTCTTCGGCCCTGGGCAGACCACCGGTGATGTCCTTGGTTCTGGCCACTTCTCGCGGAATCTTGGCCAGAATATCCCCGGCAAAGACTTCCTCACCATCCTTAACTTCCAGGTTGGCACCCTTGGGCAGAAAATACCGCTTTTTGACCACCGGCTCACCTTTATCATCCTTGAGCTTGGGGTCAACAATCTCGATCATCGGCTGCAGCTTTTCATCCTTGGGTTCCATGACCACCAGGGTAATCAAGCCGGTAAAATCGTCCCGGACTTCTTCCATGCTGAGGCCGGGCTCCAGGTCCTTGAACCGGACCTTACCGCCTTCTTCAGTCAGGATGAAGGTGCTGAAAGGATCCCACTCGGCGAATTCTTGCCGGGCCTTGACCGGCTCACCGTCGTTCAGCAGAACCTTGGCTCCATACGGAACCTGGTAATGCTCAATTTCCCGTCCGCGGTGGTCCAGGATGGCAATGCTGGCATTCCGGTTGACCACCACCAGGCTGCCCTGCCTGTCCTTGACCCAGCTCAAATTGTTGAACTTGATCAAGCCGTCATTCTTGGCTTCCAGGGCGGATTTTTCTGCACCGCGCATGGCGATACCGCCGACGTGGAAGGTTCTCATGGTCAGCTGGGTTCCTGGTTCACCGATGGATTGGGCGGCGATGATACCGACCGCTTCACCCAGGTCCACCAGGCGCCCGGTGGCCATGTCCCGCCCGTAGCACAGCTGGCAGACACCACGCCTGGATTCGCAGGTCAGGACCGAACGGATTTTCACCCTTTCAATACCCAGGTTCTGAATCTTTTCGGCGATTTCTTCTGTGATCTCCTGGTTCATATCGACGATGACCTGGCCGGTGTCGGGATGGACAATCCTTTCCAGCGAGATCCGGCCGACAATCCGGTCGATGAAGGGCTCAATTATTTCACCGTTTTCCACTATGGCGCTGACATTGATACCCTTGAGGGTGCCGCAGTCATGCTGGTCGACGATGACTTCCTGGGAAACGTCCACCAGCTTCCGGGTCAGATAACCGGAATTGGCAGTCTTCAGGGCCGTGTCAGCCAATCCCTTCCTGGCCCCATGAGTGGAGATGAAGTACTGCAGAACGTTCAGGCCTTCTCTCAGGTTGGCGGTGATGGGGGTTTCGATAATTTCGCCCGAGGGCTTGCTCATCAAGCCTCTCATGGCTGCCAGCTGACGGATCTGCTGCTTGTTGCCACGGGAACCAGAGTCGGCCATGACATAAAGAGGATTGAGCCTTTTCTCCACGAAGCTGACCCGCTTCATGGAATCCATCATGGCGTTGGTAACCTTTTCTGTCACTGAGGTCCAGATTTCAACCACCCGGTTGAATCTCTCGCCGGAGGAAATGGTTCCCTCACGATAGAGCTTTTCTATTTCCTGGACTTCCTTCTCGGCTTTCTTGATTATTTCGGGCTTATCTTCCGGAATCATGAAATCTTCAATGCCCAGAGAAAAGCCGGCTCTGGTGGCATAGTTAAAGCCCAGCTCTTTCGTCTTATCCAGCATGGCCGTAGTTTTTTCCAGGCCGGATTTCAGGTAGACATAATAAAACAGGCTCTCCAAGCCCTTCTTTTTGAGCATGCCGTTGATAAAAGGCAGCCCCTTGGGCAGGACGCTGTTGAAGATAATCCGGCCAGGGGTGGTCTCGATCAGCTCATTCTTAAGCTGAACTACCGGACAGCTGAACACAGCCTGGTCGTCGTAAAAAGTCTTGAGGTTCATAAAAGGTCCGGAATAAAGAACCTTGATACGGCTGTGCAAGCTGACCTCTCCGGCTTCATAGGCCAGCAAGGCTTCTTCAAAGCTGGCAAAAATCCGGCCCTCGCCTTTTTCATTCTTCTGTTCCAGGGTGAGATAATAAGAACCCAGGACCATGTCCTGGCTTGGTATGGCCAGCGGCCGGCCGTGAGCCGGGGAGAGAATGTTGTTAGCCGCCAGCATCAGGGTGTTGGCTTCAATCTGGGCTTCAACCGACAGCGGCACATGAACGGCCATCTGATCGCCGTCGAAGTCGGCGTTAAAGGCGGCACAGACCAGCGGATGGATCTGGATGGCTTTGCCCTCAATCAGGATGGGCTCAAAGGCCTGGATGCCGAGACGGTGCAGGGTGGGAGCGCGGTTGAGTAAGACCGGGTGTTCCCGGACCACTTCTTCCAGGCAATCCCAGACTTCCGGTCTTTCCTGCTCGTGCCATTCCCGAGCAATCTTGATCGATGGCACCAGACCTTCTTTCTCCAGCTTGTGCAAGATAAAGGGCTTAAACAGCTCCAGGGCCATCTTCTTGGGCAGACCGCACTGGTGCAGTTTCAACTCCGGTCCGACCACGATCACCGAACGTCCGGAATAATCTACCCTTTTGCCAAGCAGGTTCTGCCGGAACCGGCCCTGCTTGCCCCGGAGGGCTTCGCTCAGTGATTTCAGCGGCCGACGGTTGGCCCCGAGGTGAACCCGGCCGCGGCGCCCGTTGTCAAACAGGGCATCGACCGCTTCCTGCAGCATCCTCTTCTCATTCCTGATGATGAGTTCGGGGGCTTTGAGTTCTATCAGCTTTTTCAGCCGGTTATTACGATTGATAACCCGGCGATAAAGGTCGTTGAGGTCGGAAGTGGCAAAACGCCCCCCGTCCAGACGGACCAGGGGTCTGAGGTCGGGCGGGATAACCGGGATTACATCCAGGATCATCCACTCCGGCCGGTTGCCAGATTTTTTCAATCCCTTGAAGACCCTGAGCCTCTTGGCATAGCGCAGCCTTTTCTGCTGGGAATGTTCTTTCTTCATCGCCCGGCGCAGCTTTTCGGTTTCTTTGTCGATGTCGATTTTCTCCAGCAGCTTCTTGATGGACTCGGCGCCCATGCCCACTTCAAATTTGTTGCCCCATTTTTCCCGGGCCTCGCGGTATTCCTCTTCGTTCAGCAGCTGTTTTTCCTTGAGGTTGGTCTCGCCGGGGTTGAGGACTATGTAGGATTCGAAGTACAGGACCTTCTCCAGTTCCTTGATGGTCATGTCGAGAATTAAGCCGATGCGGCTGGGCGGGCTCTTGAAGAACCAGATGTGGGCCACCGGCGAAGCTAGCTGGATATGACCCATCCTCTCGCGCCGGACCTTGGACTTGGTAACTTCCACGCCGCATCTTTCGCAGATGATTCCTTTATACTTCATCCGCTTGTACTTGCCGCAGAGACACTCATAATCATTGATCGGGCCGAAAATCTTGGCGCAAAACAGGCCATCTTTTTCCGGCTTGAAGGTCCGGTAGTTGATGGTCTCCGGCTTGGTAACTTCTCCCCAGGACCAGCTCTTTATCTTCTCAGGAGAGGCAATGCTGATTCTGACCCGGTCAAAATCGATCTTAGGCCTCGGAATTATCCCTGGGGTATTTCCATACCCCAGGGCAACGCTTCCTCTTTCTCGCCTTTAAGCAATTCTATGTTAAGGGACAGCCCCTGGAGTTCCCGGATGAGCACGTTGACCGATTCCGGCAATCCGGGCTGAAAATCCAGGTCGCCCTTGACAATGGCTTCATAAATCTTGGCCCGGCCCTCGACGTCGTCCGACTTGACAGTCAGGATCTCCTGCAAGGTGTAAGCGGCACCGTAAGCTTCCAGGGCCCAGACTTCCATCTCTCCGAACCTCTGTCCGCCGAACTGGGCCTTGCCGCCGAGAGGTTGCTGGGTGATCAGGGAGTAAGGCCCTGTCGACCTGGCGTGAATCTTATCATCAACCAGGTGGTAGAGTTTCATCATGTAAATGTAGCCAACCGTTACTTCCTGGTCGAAAGGCTGGCCGGTCAGACCGTCGTACAGCCTGATTTTGCCCGTTTCGGGCAGCCCGGCTTTTCTCAAAAGCTCCTTGATTTCTTCTTCTTTGGCCCCGTCAAAAACGGGAGAAGACAGCCACAGGTTCATCTTGCGGGCCGCCCAGCCGGCGTGGGTTTCCAGGATCTGTCCCAGGTTCATACGGGACGGGACGCCCAGGGGGTTGAGCACAATGTCCACCGGGGTACCGTCGGGCAGCCTGGGCATATCCTCTTCGGGCACTATCTTGGCGATAACGCCCTTGTTGCCGTGTCGCCCGGACATCTTGTCGCCGACCGATAGCCTTCTCTTCATGGCGATAAAGACTTTGATGGCCTGGATAACGCCGGGGGCCAGCTCGTCTCCCTTTTTGAGGGTCTCAACTTTTTCCTTGAATTCAGCCTTCAGGGCTTCAATCTGCCTCTTAACCTTGCGCTCCAGGTCCCTGATTTTTTCGTCCCGTTCAGCCTCGGCTGGAAGCTTCAGTTCTTCCAGGTCTTTCAGGTCGTCAAATTCCAGGATCTCCAGCAGTTTCTCGGTCAGCCTGGTGCCTTTCTCTATGGTCCGGCCGTTGATCTTGGCGTTCTTGCCGACCACCTGGCCCTTGATCAGATTCTTGATGCGGCGCCATTTTTCCTTTTCCAGGATCTCGATCTCATCTTCCAGGTTCCGCTTCATCTTGGCGATTTCTTCTTTTTCTATGATCTTGGCCCGCTCGTTCTTTTCCTGACCGCGCCGGGTAAAGATGCGGACATCGATCACCGTGCCCTCGACTCCAGGCGGGCAGTACAACGAGGCATCCTTAACATCCAGGGCTTTTTCGCCGAAGATGGCCTTGAGCAATTTCTCTTCCGGCGACAGCTGGGTTTCACCCTTGGGAGCCACCTTGCCCACCAGGATGTCGCCCGGCTTGACGTAAGCTCCGATCCGGACGATGCCGTTTTCATCCAGGTTGCGCAGCAGGTTTTCCGAAACGTTGGGAATGTCCCGGGTGATTTCCTCGGGACCGAGCTTGGTATCCCGGGCTTCGATCATCTCTTCCACGATGTGGATGGATGTAAAAACATCTTCCTTGATCAGCTTTTCGCTGACGATGATGGCGTCTTCAAAGTTATAACCGCGCCAGGGCATGAAAGCGCAGAGAATGTTGCGGCCGAGGGCCAGCTCGCCGCAGTCGGTGCAGGAGCCGTCGGCCAGGATCTGACCTTTGACCACCCGGTCGCCCTTCTTGACTGTCGGCCTCTGGTTGATGCAGGTATTCTGGTTGGTCCGGAGGAACTTAGTTAAAAGGTAAAGGTCGGTGCCCAGGTCGTAAAGGCTGTTTTCCTTTTCATCCACTCTGACGATGATTCTTTCGGCATCAACAAATTCCACTACGCCCGAGCGTTCACAGACCACCACGTCGCCAGAACCTTTGGCCACGATGTGCTCAATACCGGTCCCGATCAGGGGCGCTTCGGGCTTCAGCAGGGGCACTGCCTGGCGCTGCATGTTGGAACCCATCAGGGCTCGGTTGGCATCGTCGTGCTCCAGGAAAGGAATCAGAGCCGCCGACAGGGAAACCAGCTGCTTGGGCGAGACATCCATAAAATCAATTTCTTCCCGCCGCAGGATTCTGAAGTTGCCCCGGTCGCGGGCACTGACCAGTTCTTGTTTGATATAGCCGCGGGCATCCAGCTCCACGTTGGCCTGGGCAATCTTATAATTCTCTTCTTCCCAGGCGGTGAGATAGAAAATGTAAGGCTCGTAGAGGGGCAGGTTCCTGACTTTCTGCTCCTGCAGCTGGTTGACGGCCTTTTCTATTTCTTCCTTGCGGACCAGTTGCCCCGGGCGGTAATCGGTGGCCCCGGGATGGATGATTTTCACGTAATCAACCACCCGGCCTTTTTCCACCTTGCGGTAAGGAGTTTCTATGAACCCGTATTCATTTATCCGGGCGTAGCAGCTCAGAGAGGCAATCAGACCAATGTTGGGACCTTCTGGCGTTTCGATCGGGCAGATGCGGCCGTAATGTGAAGTCTGGATATCCCTGACTTCAAAACCGGCTCTTTCCCGGCTGAGACCGCCCGGTCCCAAGGCGCTCAGCCTTCTCTTATGGGTTAGCTCGGCCAGGGTATTGATCTGGTCCATAAACTGGGAGAGCTGGGAACTGCCGAAGAACTCTTTCAGGGCTGCAATGACCGGCTTGGAATTGATCAGGTCCTGGGGCATGGCCGAGGACAGGTCGG
>JANLGB010000111.1 GCA_024653405.1 Candidatus Saccharicenans sp. | reverse complement strand
GGGGACGCAGTTTTACCTGCTGGACCTGGGCATTGCCGGCGAGCATTTCATCCTGAAGGCCGAGGAACTGGGACTTAGCACCTGTTGGATAGGCTGGTTCAACCTCAGGGCGGTCAGGAAATTCTTGAAGATTCCGCGAAAGTATCGGCCGGTGGCTATCATTTCGCTCGGCTATGCGGCCAGCCGGCCGCCGGGGGACCACCTCAGAAAAAAATTGGAAGAAATCGCCTGGTTTAACCGGGTTGAGGCTTGAGACCTTCCGGTTTCAGGCCGGCAGTTAAGATTAACAGAGCGCATTGAGTTTATTAAATGAGGAGATCAGATTTGGTCATCTTCCTGCTGATAGTTCTTTTAATCTACAGTTCGGTTAACGGTTACATTCTGTGGCGGGGGCTGCAGGCTTTGTCCGGGCTGCCGGCGGCCCGGCTGGCCTTTATCCTGATTTTTTCAAGCCTGGTTCTGGCTTTCCCCCTGGGCCGGGTGTTAAACGGCCAGTTCCGGCATCACCTGGCCCAGAACCTGACTGCCTTCGGTTCCTACCACCTGGCCCTGATGTTGTATCTTTTTCTGT
Organism: Candidatus Saccharicenans sp.; assembly: GCA_024653405.1. GTDB lineage: Bacteria > Acidobacteriota > Aminicenantia > Aminicenantales > Saccharicenantaceae > Saccharicenans. The sequence goes on along the minus strand of JANLGB010000111.1, from coordinate 6,591 downwards.
TTCTTTTCCTCAAGGACCTGTTGCGCTGGCTGGCCAAGATTCCGGGCTGGCGGGCGGCCGGGGACAGTTGGCTTTCGGTCCGTCACCCGGCTTCTTTTCTGATAATCGTCGGGCTGTCGTTGCTGGTTATTTTTATCGGCCATCTCAACGCCATCAATCCCCGGCTCAAGGTCCTGGAGCTGAGCCTGAACAAGACTGCCCCGGCCGGTTCCGAGCTGAAGGCGGTGCTGATTTCCGACATTCACCTCGGCATCATCAACCGTTCCAACCGGCTGGAAAAGCTGGTTCAAAGAATTAACGACCTCCAGCCGGATGTGGTCTTTTTCGCCGGCGACATCGTGGACGAAGCCGTGTCCGAGGAAGAGGAAGAAAAGATGGTCGGGCTGCTCAGAAAAATCCATAGCCCCCTGGGCCTTTATGCTTGTCCCGGCAATCACGAATATTACGGCGGCTTTGAAAAAAATATTTCTTACCTGAGAAAAGCGGGGGTGAATGTTCTGCTGGACCAGGCGGCCCGGGTTGAGGGCTGGCTCTTCGTCATAGGAAGAAAAGACTGGGCGGCCGTACGCTCCGGTGAGAAAAGGCTGCCGCTTAAAGAAATAATGGAGCGGGATGGGGTGGACCGCGCCTGGCCGGTGCTGGTCCTTGACCACCAGCCCCTCTACCTGCAGGAACCGGCCGAAGCCGGAGTTGATATCCAGCTTTCCGGCCATACTCATGCCGGACAGCTTTTTCCTCTGGATATCATCAACCGCTTGGTCTATGAGAAAAACTGGGGTTACCTGAAGAAGGGGCAGACCCACATCTATGTTTCCTCAGGCAGCGGTACCTGGGGACCGGCCGTCCGGACCGGCAGCCGCTCGGAAATTGTCCTGCTTAAGGTTTCCCTGGCCGCCGGCAAAGAACAAGGCCCGTAAACCTAAAAAGAAGCTGGCTGGACGGGTCTCAGGCTCAGTCTACTTTCTGCTGGCCTGGCTGGCGTTGTAACGTTTTATGACTTCATCGGTTATATCCAGCTCCGGCCGGTAATAAATCAGGCCGGAGGTGCTGAGGTCAAAGACCAGTTCGTAACCTCTTTCTTTTATCAGCTCATCGATTACCGCCAGCATTTCTTCCCGAATCTTTTTGATCAGCTGGTCTTTGAACTGCTCGAAAAGCCGGGTGTTTTCCTGTTCGTATTTCTGGCGTTCGGCTTGTTTCCGGTCGATTTCCTGCTGCAGCTGGCTCTGGGCTTCGGAGCTCAGAGTCAGTTTCTGGGAGGCCAGCTTATCCCTTAATTTTCGCAGTTCCTCGTCCATCTGCTTGAGGTCGGCTTTGAGCTGGTCCTCTCTTTCCTTCAGGATGGCCACCGCTTTCTGGCCCGCCTGCGACTGGTCGAAAGCTTTCTGGGAGTTGACGATGGCCACTTTGAGCTGCCCCTGGGCCATAACCGGAGCGGCCATCAGGAACACCAGCCATATGATCCAGGGCAGTTTATTTCCCGAGTTCCGAGTAGAATTTTTCATGTTGAACCTCCTGCCGGCTTCAGCCTTTTAGAGCCAAAAGTGATTCGGCCACCTGGGCCAGGGCCGCTTTCAAATAACCCTCGGGCGAACCGTAGCCGAAACGCAGATGCTGGTCGAGCTCGAAATGGTCGCCGGGGACCAGCAGCACGTTTTTCTCTTTCAGAATTTTTTCCACCAGCTCAGTGGAGTTTATCTGCAGATTATAGCGAGCGAACAGGATGGCGCCAGCCTGGGGAGGCAGGTAGCTAAAAAGTCCGTTGAAACTATTGAGCCAGTCTTCGAGCAGCGGCAGGTTGCTGTTGAGAATGTCTCTCGTCCGCTGCAATATCTTCTGCCTTCGCTCCGGCTCCAGCACCCTGGTGGCCAGGTGGTCGGTCAGAGCCGAGACAGAAATGGTGGTGTAATCGTGGTAGGTCCAGACTTTCTTGACCAGCTCCATCGGCCCGACCAGCCAGCCCAGACGCAGTCCCGGCAGGCCGTAGGCCTTGGATAGTCCGGCCACCACCAGCACCCGGTCGTAGCTACCCCAGAAGGAAGGCGTTTCCAGGCCGTTCCTTTCAGCTCCCCGGTAGACTTCATCCACCAGCAGCCAGGCCCCAACTTTTTCGGCCTGTCGGATAATTTCTTCCCGGGCTTGGCGGCTGAGAATGGAACCGGTCGGATTGTTGGGGTTGGTCAGGATGATTAACTTGGTATTGCCGTTGACCAGTTTTCTGAGCTCATCCAGGTCCGGCTGCCAACCGAGTTCTGGCCTGAGCCAGAGGGGTTTAACCCGGGCTCCGAAACTCCGGCTGAGCCCCCACATCTGCATGTAATTAGGCAGCTCGAAGACCACTTCATCTCCCGGTTCCAGCAGCGACCACATCAAAAGGAAGTTGGCCTCGGAAGAACCGGCGGTTACCATAATCTGTTCCGGGTCCAGCCCGGGGTACAGCCGGGCGATGTTCTGGCGTAGAGCCGGGGTGCCATTGGTCTGGGTGTAGCCGATTTCCACCGCGGCCAGCTCTTCCAGCTCCTCCGGTTGAAGCCAGTCCTTAAGGCGCAGGGGGTGGACGCCACTCTCCGACAGGTTGTAATCGACCACGTTCTCCCACAGGGATTGCATTCTTTCCATCTTGAAGATTTCGATTTTCACGATCTTTTCCTTTTTTTTATTTATATTAGATTTCTACCCGGAAAAAGCCTTTAAGCCCCAGGCCCAGGATGACCGACAGCAAGAAATAAGCCAGCAGCCAGTGGAGGCCCAGTCCCAGCAGTTCCAGCCGCTGCTCGGGGTAACTCAGCTCTATCCGGCTGAGCAACGAATCGCTAGGCAGGGGTTTTTCTCCGGGGTAAAGCAGCTCCTGCCAGAGATTTCTCCTGACCCTGACGGTGGAAATCCTGGACAGGCGGCGGCCGCCCCGGGGGATTTCCTTCTGGTACCTCTCGCCGTTGACCTGGATGATAAGCGGCTGGCTGACCGGCTCCTCCAGCCTCAATCTCCAGGCCGCTTCCCGCAGGTCGATGATTCTAACCGGCGGGGTCTCTACGGTCAGCCCGGGCGGAGCTTCAAGCTCCAGGTTTACTCTTTCTATGTCAACTGCTGTTATAAAACGGACTTTCAGCAGAAAAGTTTCACCCGGCCGGACGGCCCGGTAGCCGAACCACAGGTTGAGCTGGGCCAGCAGCAAGAAAATCGGCAGGAGCATCACCAGCAGTGGTTGGAGATTGTAGAGCAGGTAACGGAGGTTGGCTGCCACCAGCTCTTTCTGGCTCCCGAGTTGAGTCCGGAAATCGCTCTGGTACAGCCTGATTTCCAGCAGGCTGGCCTTGATGCGGTTTTTAACCTGCTTGAGGCCGGCCTGGTTGGAGGTTTTCTTATAGACCAGGAGCAGCAGCAGAGCGGTCAGAAGAGAGATGACCAGCAGGGCCCCCCAGGGACTGGCGGAAGAAAAGGGAAGGAAAATAACCCTGACTATGGTTCCAACCGCGCTGTTCAGCCACCAGAGCATGAGTTTCCAATTCCGCCGGGCTCAGGAGATGTAGCCCAGACCCTTGAGTCTCTTCTTGATTTCTTCTTCCGAGTCAGCTCCTTCAAACCGGGCCACCTCTTTTTCCAGGAGGTGAATGATAAACTCCTCGGCCGAGCTGTAGCCGGCAACCTCAGCGATTTTTTCGATTTTCTGGTAGAGCTCTTTGTCCAGCTTGATCTTGGCCTTGCCCATGGCTTGCTCCTTTCTTCAGTCTCCACTGGCGTCCGGGTTTTAAAAAACCGGGCGGCCACTGATATCAGGTGGAATTTTAACGCCGAACAGGGATAGAATTCCAGCGGTCACATCTTCCAGAGCCGGGGACTCCAGACGGGCCGGGCGGTTGGCCAGCAGTACTCCGGGAATCAGGTCGGGGGCGGTCATGTGGTCGCCGCTCCATTTCTGGGGGTTGTTCTCTATCAGCTCCCGGGGAAAACTCCCCAAAGGCGAATTCCAGGAGATGCGGTAGTTGCGGTTGAAACCGAGGATGATATCCGGAGCCTCGGCCAGGTGGGCCCCGCTGAAAACATCCTGGCTGAGATAGGCCTTCAGGATGACCCGCTCACCGGTCAGGGGGTCGCTGACCTGCTCCAGCTTGTAGGCCAGTTCTCTGAGCAGCGGCTCTTTGTCTTCCGGCCGGACGATACCCTGGGCTTCCCGGCCCTTGAGATTCAGGTAGAGGGCATTCAGGCCGACACCGTAGGCCCTGGTTCTTGACCAGTCGGTCGTCTGGAAAAGGCTGACTTCCTCCGGTCTTCGGCCGGGACGCAGCACGTGGTAACCGTTTCTCAGCAACCAGGTGTTGAGGTTGAAGCCGCGGCGGAAGGGGCAGAAACCGTGGTCGGACATGACCACCACTACCGTCTGACGGTCAACTTTCTCCAGGGCCAACTGCAGCGCCCGGTCCATCTGCCGGTAGGTGTTTTCTATCACCCGGCCGAATTCGGCTGCCAGTTTTTCATCGTAAGCCGGGTGGTCGCGGTCAATCAGCCGGAAAAACATGTGCTGGCTCTGGTCGGTGTTGGAGAAGTAAAAGAAAAGAAGACCGGAGCGGAAATTATTCAGCTCCTCTTCCAGCATGGCCATAGATTCCTGGTAGACCAACTCATCCTGCTGCAGGAATTCCTTTTCGTCTAGGACATCGTTTTCCAGGGCGGCGGTATCGGCTGGCAGTCCCTTGGTGAAAAACGGACCGAACTTTTGGGCCAGCTGCCGCGAGTAACTTTCGGGTGTGCTCAGCGGCAGGGCTGGGTCGGCCGGGTCGATGTTGATGGGGCTGACATACAGCTTGAACTTGGGCCGAACCTCTTTCAGGTAGAACAGGCAGATGCCGCTGACACTCTGCGTCGGAATGAATTCAAACCTGATTTTTTTCCAGCCGCTCCATTCTTTTTCTCTCAGGATAAATTCCTGGTCCTGGTAGGCGATCTTGGCCACCGGCTGGACCGGGTCGATGAACACCTTGAAATCGACGTAGGTTTCCGGGTTGCCCTTCTTGAAGGGATTGTTGGGTCCGGGAATCCTGGCTTCCACCCGGTTGCCGATGACATAAACATCGTGCACTCGGCCGCCGCCACCGTATTCCTCGGTGACCGTCTTGTACTCGTTGGTGTAATAGTTGAACAGGCCGTAGTATCCCTTGAGGTCGGGAGTGCCCATGCCGGAAAAGGTTCGCTGCCTGGTTTCCACCGGCGGGTAATTGGAAGGAATTTTGAAGATGGTGGCCGGGATGTCGTATTCTTCCAGGATCTGCCAGAAAGCCCGCCCCCGGCGGAGATTCCTGATCTCACCCCCAGAAAGGGGAATGGTCAGCTGGCCCAGCCGTAACTGGTGCCTGGCCGGCAGGCTTTCCGAGGCTGAAAAGACCGGCAGGTAGGTCTGCGGGTCGCGGTGAACAAAATCAAAAATGGCATGCCCGCCAGGGTTAGTCCCGGTGATGAAGTTGGCCCAGGCCACCGGGCTCTGCGGCGGAATGCTGGAACGAAGCGGCCGGAAGGTGCCAGAGGCAGCCAGCTTCTGGAAGTGGGGGAGTAACCCGGCTTCTAGGTAGCGCTGCAGCAGGACGGTATCCAGGCCATCCATGCCCAGCACCAGGACCTTCAGCCCGGTTTCTTTGCGACCGACTGTGCGGAGGAAGGCTTTACCCGGGGCCAGTAACAGGCCGGCCGAAGTCCCCAGCACCAGCTGCAGAAACTCCCTCCTTCCGAGGGCTTCTTCATTTTTTCTTTCGGTCATCGGTTTTTACCTTTATCTTTGGGCCTCCGGGCTTATCCATTTTTATTTTACCCGATTCGGACCGGAGAAGCGACTGACCGTCCATATAGCTCGGGGCTTTGAGCCCGAAGAGCTCCAGCACAGTGGGGGCGAGGTCCATGATGCTGGCTTCTTCGGCCTCCAGCTTGAGGTTACTGAACAACACCCCCGGCACCAGGGCCGGGTCGAGGCAGTGGTCGGCCGACCAGGCCCTGCGGTTGTCCTCTATAATTACCCGGTTGACCTTGCCCACGACCGAATCCCAGGAAGCCCGGTAACCCTGGTTGTAAGCCACGATCAGGTCCGGAGCATTATCGCGGTAAGGGCCGTTATATATTTTTTCGGTATCTATCAGGCGGTTGATGGCCACCGCTCCTTTTTCCGGGTCTTTTAGGCCCGAGAGCTTTTCTATGAGATCCTGTTTCAGGCGGCGGCTTTCTTCGCCCGGTTCGACTGTACCCTGGGCCTCGCGCCCCTTGCGGTTGAGATAGATTCCGGCCAGGCCCAAAGCATAAGCCCTGGTCCGGCTCCAATCCACCTGCCGGAACCATTCCTGGCTTTCGCTGGCTCCATCCTTGAGCTGCAGGTAACCGTTGAGGTAAAGCCAGGAATTCAGGTTCACTCCGCGGCGGAAAGGTTTGAAGCCATGGTCGGACATGATGAACAGGGCGCTGCGCTCGCCCATTTGGCTCAGCACCTTTCCCACCAAATCATCCATCCGGCGGTAAAGGTCTGGGAGCACCCGGGCTCCCTCAGCCAGCCGGGCCGTCGGCTGGTAGGCCGGGTGAGTCTTATCCAGGTAACGCCAGAACATGTGCTGGATG
>JANLGB010000110.1 GCA_024653405.1 Candidatus Saccharicenans sp. | reverse complement strand
CAACCCTCGGGCGCAAGCTCAGGGCGACACTCGGAGCGGAACACCTGGTAGCCGTCCAGACCGGTTTCGTGGTGCTGCTGGTTGCCATCAGGCTGGCTGCGGGCGCTTCGGCTGCGGTTGTTTTCTACTTGCTCCTTTTAGCCATGGGCTTTCTGGGCGGTTTCCTGTTTGTGGTCAGCAACATTATTTACCTGCGCCACCGGCTTCGCTACGGTCTGGGTTATTCTCTCGACCTTTTTGGCTCCTTTGTCGGGGCTCTGCTGGCCACCTCGGTTTTCATCCCCCTGCTGGGACTGGAGCCTCTCTTCAGTCTGCTTCTTCTCCTTAACTCCTTCTGTCTCCTTTTCAGCCTGGGGCGGCTTTACCTCTTAAAATAAATCCCCGTGCAACTTTCTCTTTCGGCCTGGTTTTCTATATAATAAGTACTCTGATTTTAAGATAGTAGAAACCGTTTGATGAAAAAAATATGGCCCAAGCCAATCCTGGAAAACCTGCGAGCCAGGTGGCGCCGGGTTGACTGGAGCGAAGCCAGGCTGAAGATAATCAGCCTGAGCATTGCCCTTCTGCTGCATATTCTGCTTGTCCTCTACCTGAGGCAGGCCAAGATTATTGTTAAAATCCTGCCTTTCGCCCGGGAAACTGAGGTGGTTATAACCACCTATCCCGAGGTCGGCCCACCGCCGGTCCTGCCCGAGGTCATCAAGGAACCGCCAGTAGCCGAGACTCAACCGGCCGGCCCTCCGGGAGAAGCCGGCGGGGTTCCGGGTGGACGGGCTACTGGAGCCCGGGGCGCGGGTCAGACCGAGGCCGGCCGGGCCACAGCCGAAGCCATCGGGCCCGGTCAACCGACCATTCCCTTTGACCTTGAAGCTTACCTGGCCGCCGGTCGGAGGGACAGCCAGACCGCTTCCGGCGTTAGAATCAACCTGTCGCGGATCAGACCCGTCTCCGGGAAGTACCATTTCAGTTTGAAACTGCCGGTCAGGCCGGAGCCTGAGGCAGCAGAAGGGGTGGAGGCCCCGCCAGCTCTCAAGAGTGACGTCTATCAATATGCCTCTCCGCGGGCTTACCAACAGCCGGGGCGCGGGCTGCGCTTCAGCCAGGGCGGGCGGCCTCGCCCGGGAATCCCGGGAGCGGTTACCCCGCCACCAGCCGCCGGCTATCGTTACAACATTAAACCCTGGGCTGAGAAAGTGGTCAACCTGGTTCAGGCCAGGTGGATTTTGCCCCAGCTGGCCAGCCTGCCCAGGAATAAAAATGTGGCCCTGATCCTGCTGGTCGACCGGGAAGGCCAGCTGCTATCGCTGGAAGTGGTCACCTCCACCACCTCCGAAATCCTGGACCAGGCGGCCATCACCGCCGTCCGGTTGTGTGCTCCGTTTCCGCCGCTGCCCGAAGATTTCCCAGGAAAAAGCCTAGAGTTCTACCTGGTGTTCACCTACCATGACTGAAAAAAGAAGCCTGCCCCTCCTGCTCGCTCTAAGCTGCCTGCTGTTATTTCTCTCAGCCCGGGCCGACTGGAAGTCAGAAATTAACGAGCTGTTGAAACAGCGGGAATATGAACCGGCCCTGAACCTGCTGGAAAGCACCCTGCCCGGGTTGGAACAGGCCGACCGTCAGGAAGCCCGGGGACTTCTCCCCTTTCTGTATTTCAAGAATAACTTGCCGGAAGAAGAAAAGAAGGCCCTGATCGATTACTTCGAAGAATACGGCGAGAGCCAGCCTCTGCTGTCCTTCCTGGACTTCAGCGTTTTCAACCAGGCCCTGGAATACTGGGGCCGCTGGCAGGAAGAATTTCCGCTTATCAGCAACATCAATTTCCTGCTGCCGGCTGCGGCGGAAGACCGGTCCATACCGGACGTCCTGAGAATCGGTTTCGACCTATCGGCCGAATCCTATTATAAGATCCAGGTGGAAGGCAACCCGCTGGAAGGCGGTCTGTGGACTAGGGGCCCCCACCTGATTCAGCTCCCTCTTCCCCTTTATTTTGACCAGTCCTATTCCCTGAACCTGGATGTCTTTCTGAAAACCAGGAGCATCACCATCAAGAAGAGAATCGTCCTGGAGTTCCGGATTGAGAAAAGCAGCCTGTCCAACCAGGAGCTGCTGGTGCAGCGACAGGACTCGCCCCCCATCAAGAACATTGAGGGAGAACTGGCCTTTTACATCGGAGATAGCCTGATTTTCAAAGCCACCAAGTACCTGCAAAGACAGATCCCGGTCAGGGTGACCATACCTCCGCCCAATCCACCCGGAACCAAGCCCTATATGGTGCCAGAAAAGGACCAGCCCTACTTTCGCGGCGTTTCCATCCTGGATGCCGTCTCGGCCATCGCCGGGGCCCTCAAGGACTGGAAGAAGAAACCGCCGGCCCGGCTTCCGCCCAGCTTTGTCAAAAAACCGGAAATCAACTTTGCCTTCACCAACCTGGAGAAGCAAGATATCCGCACCGAGGTGACCATCAAGCTGCGGCCGGTTAAAGCCGAAGCTCTGAACTATTGACAGCTACCAGATGCTCTCTTTTTGACAAATGCCGTCTTCTAAGTTATAAGTATAAACAGCATGTCCACGCCAGAAGATAAGACCCAGCCGGACATCTATCCGGAAGAAAAACGCCTCAGCCATAGGTTTGTCATTCCCGGAGCTACCGTCTCCTACCGCAAGGAAAGATGGCTGGGCCAGAAGAAGGATTTCGACGAAGAATTCTGCCCGCTCCAGAACATCAGCCGGGGCGGCCTCAGTTTTCTCTGTCGCCAGAATTTAAGACCGGGGACCGAACTTTCCCTGCAGCTGTCAATTCCCGGGGAAAGAGTTCCGCTCAACCAGCTGGGCCAGGTTCGCTGGTCCACGGCCGCCGACAACAAGAACTTTCCTTACCGGGTGGGGGTTCAATTCAACGCTTATGGGAACAAGAAGGGCCAGAATTATCCCGGTAACCTAGTCAAGATCATTTCCCTGGAACACAAGTTCGCCGAGCAGAAACAGGCCGAAAAGCTGGAAGATACTGAAGGCGACGAGTACAAAGTAGAAAGTTCCTGAAAACTCAGCTCGGGCTCAGCCAGACTCACTCTCCACCACCACCTGGGAATAGTCTGCTAGTTCAGCGGTCAGTGCCAGAATCTGGGACAGGAGCGCCAGGCGGTTGTTCCTGACTTTTTTATCCTCGGCCATCACCAGGACCCGGTCAAAAAAGCTGTTGAGCGGCGGCTGCAGCCGGAAGATCATTTTCTGGGCTGCCGCGAAATCATTCCGGGCCAGCATCTCCTCCACGTTTTTCCTGATTATTTTCAGAGCCGAGTAAAGTTCCTTTTCTTCTTTCTCCTTGAGCAGAGCCGAGTTCAGCCGGGCCCGTGGCGGCTCTTTTACTATGTTTTTGACCCTCTTGACCATCAGGATGAACGGCTCAAAATTCGGGCTGCCCCTGAGCTCGCTCAAGGCCTTCAGTCGGGCTTCAGCCTGCACCAGATTATCCAGGCCGGGAGCCAGAGCGGCGTTGACCAGGTCATAGCGGTAGCCCTGTTTTTCAAATATATAACGGAGCCGGCCCTCGATGAATTCCAGCACTGCCTTTTTCAACTGTTCCCTGGGAACTGTCAGCCGGTCCTGCAGCAGGGAAATAGCTTTATCCAGCAACCGCGGCAGCGATAGGTGAAATTTCTTTTCCAGGGTAACCTGACAGATGGCCAGGGCCTGTCGTCTCAAACCGAAGGGGTCGCTGGAACCGCTGATGCTGACCCCAACTCCCAACACTCCGACCACCGTGTCCAGCTTGTCGGCCAGGGATAGAACCGCACCAGCGGTGGAGGCTGGCACCGGGTCTTCCAGGCCAGCCGGCAGGTAATGCTCATAGATGGCCCGGGACACCGTTTCTGACCAGCCCTGTTTTTTGGCATAGAGACCTCCCATCTTACCCTGAAGCTCGGGGAATTCCCGCACCATCTCGGTCAGCAGGTCGGCCTTACACAGCCTGGCCGCTTCCACCAGGTCCTTCTTTTCCTTCTTCAACTCCAGCCGGTCGGCCAGATAGGCCACCAGCTTCTGCAAGCGCTCCAGCTTGTGGCCATAGCTGCCCAGCTTTTCCTGAAAGACCACGTTCTGGAGTTGGGCTGCCCGCTCGGCCAGGTTGACCTTAAGGTCGTTTTTCCAGAAAAACCTGGCATCTTCCAGCCTGGCTTTGAGCACCCTTTCATTTCCAGCAGCGATGAATCCCCGGGGGTCGGCCGGGCTATCGGCTATCCCCAGGAAATACGGCAACTGCTTTTTGCCCCTGACCACAGAGAACAGCTTCTGCCCTTCCCTCATGGCTGTACTCAGGACTTCCAGCGGCAGCTCCAGATAACTCTCCGGGAAGCTACCCATGATGACCAGCGGGCATTCCACGTTCCACAGCAGCCTTTCCAGCAGGGCCTGGTCGGGATAGACTTCGGCTCCGAGCCCGGCCAGCTTTTCCTGGAATTGCTGCTGGATGGCCCGCTTTCTCTCTTCCGGCTCCACCACCACCAGGTTGTCTTTAAGGCGCTGGCGGTATTCCTCGAAATTGGCCACCCGAAATTCAACCGGGGCCTGAATGAAATGGCCGGTAGTCCGGTCGGACGATTTCAATCCGGCCACTTCCAGCGGAACGACCTGGCCGTTAAACAGGCAGAGCAGGTTTTTTATCGGCCGAGAAAAACGGAAGTTCTTATCGGCCCAGCGCATGTTCTTGGGAAAGCTCAAGGAACTGATGATGGCCGGCAGGATCTCGGACAGGATTTCTCCGGTTGGCCGGCCCTTCTTCAACCGCCTGAACCCCAGGTATTCACCCCGGGCAGTTGTTATGACTTCCAGGCTTTCCAGCGGAACTCCCTGCGAGCGGGCAAAGCCCAGGGCCGCCTGGGCATAACTGCCATCGGCCTTTACTGCCACCTGCCTTGGAGGCCCGGTAACCACCTCCTCCTCATCGGGCTGGCCGGCCTCGAGCTGAGCCAGCACCACCAGCCGCCGGCAGGTGCCGAGGGTTCTCAGGCTGTGAATCCCGACCCTGGCCGCCTGCAATTCCTGGCTCAACTTTTCCTGAAACTGGCTCAGGGCACTGCGGACGTGAGAAGAAGGTAATTCTTCGGTCATGATTTCCAGCAGGAATTCCATCAGCTTCCTCCTTCCCTCTCCACAAACTGGCGGGCAATCTGGTTGACCAGGGTCCGGATCTGGCCGATGAGCTTGACCCTTTCGGTAACGCTGATAGCTCCGCGAGAATCCAGCAGGTTAAAGAGATGGGAACATTTGAGGCACTGGTCATAGGCCGGGAATAACAGCCCCTGGTTGATCAGCCGCTGGGCTTCCTTTTCGCTGGCGCTGAAGGCCCGGTGCAGCATCTGGGTATCAGCCTGTTCGAAATTGTAGATGGAAAACTCTTTCTCTTCCTGGTAGCGCAGGTCGTGATAGCTGACCTCATCCGACCATTGCAGGTCGTAGATGTTGTCCTTTTGCTCCAGGAACATTTCCAGCCGTTCCAACCCGTAGGTAATCTCCACCGACACCGGGAAAAGCTCCAGGCCACCGGCCTGCTGGAAATAGGTAAACTGGGTGATTTCCAGGCCGTCCAGCATCACCTGCCAGCCGACCCCCCAGGCCCCGATGGTCGGCGATTCCCAGTCGTCCTCATCAAACCTGAGGTCATGTTCCTTGAGATTGATGCCCAGAGAAGTCAGGCTGTCCAGGTAAATCCGCTGGATATCGGCCGGCGATGGTTTGATGATAACCTGAAATTGAAAATGCTTTTGCACCCGGTGCGGATTCTCACCGTAGCGCCCGTCGGTGGGGCGGCGGGAAGGCTGGACATAGGCCACCTTCCAGGGACGCCGTCCCAGGACCCGGAAAAAAGTATCCGGGGTCATGGTCCCGGCGCCCACTTCCAGGTCGTAGGTGGGAGCCAGGTAGCAGCCCTGCCCGGCCCAGAATTCATACAATTTCAGGAAAAGTTGCTGCATGCTCATGGTTAATATCTTCCTTCGGCCATAACAGCGGCCCCGTTCCCTTCCCCGACCTCGGGGCCGGGATGATTCATGCCTTAATTATTTTTTCTCCCACCTCAGAACGGGGTTGCGGGCAGCCTGAACTTCATCCAGCCGCCGGACATAAGTGAGGTGCGGGGCTGTCCGCAGCAGCTCCGGGTTCTCTCTGGCCTCGCGGTCGATGGCTTTCATGGCTTCTATAAAAAGGTCGAGGTCGCGCCGGCTTTCGGTTTCGGTCGGTTCTATCATCAAGGCTCCGTGGACGATCAGGGGAAAAGACATGGTCGGCGGATGCAGGCCATAATCCAGCAGCCTCTTGGAAATGTCCAGGTTGGAAACGCCAAATTCTTTTTGCAACTTATCGGAAAAAACGCACTCGTGCAGGGTAGGAGAATTGTATTTCAGGTGGTAGACCCCTTCCAGGCTTTTGCGTATGTAATTGGAATTGAGCACCGCGATTTCGGTCATTTCCCGCAGGCCGGCCGGCCCCAGGGTCAGGATGTAAGCCAGAGCCTTCAGCATCACCAGAAATTGCCCGTAGAAACTCTTCACCCGGCCGATCGACTGGGGCCGGTTGTAATTCAGGTAGTAGTGACCGTCTTTTTCCTCTATGACCGGCAGCGGCAGGTACGGTTCCAGGATCTTTTTGACAGCCACCGGGCCAGACCCTGGGCCACCGCCGCCGTGAGGGGTGGAGAAGGTCTTGTGCAGGTTAAGATGCAAGACATCAACCTTCATTTCGCCCGGTCTGGCCACGCCGGTCAGGGCGTTGAGGTTGGCCCCGTCCATGTAAACAAAACCGCCTTTAGCATGGACAATATCGGCAATTTCACAGATTTCTGATTCAAAGACACCCAGCGTGTTGGGGTTGGTGACCATCAGGGCGGCCACCTCTTCATTCATCTCCCGGGCCAGGTCTTCCAGGGAAATTGTTCCCTTGTCATTGGACTTGATTTCTTTGACCGTATAGCCACAAATATGGGCCGAGGAAGGATTGGTGCCGTGGGCCGAATCCGGTATCAGAACATATTTGCGGGGATTACCGTGGGCTTCATGGTAGGCCCGGATGAGCATCATCCCGGTTAGCTCGCCTTGCGCCCCGGCTGCCGGCTGCAGACTGACCGCATCCATACCGGTTATCTCACAGAGCAGCTTCTCCAGGGTCTTCATCAATTCCAGATTGCCCTGG
>JANLGB010000010.1:6273-20576 GCA_024653405.1 Candidatus Saccharicenans sp. | reverse complement strand
GGGCACCAGGTTCTTGGTCTTCAGGAAAGACAGCAGGAATCTAATCGACAGGAAACCAAAAACCGCCGATGACAGGAAACCGGCCAGGAAAGGACCGTTAACTTCGGCCAGAGCAATTCTGGGCAGCTCCAGCAGGGCGGCCCCGATAATCAGCGGGGTAGCCAGCAGGAAAGAAATCCGGGCCGCAGCCTGGCGCCGGTATCCCAGGAAGAGAGCCATCATGATGGTCATCCCGGATCGCGCCGCCCCGGGCACCATGGCCAGGCTCTGGGCCAGGCCGATCAGCAGAATCCCGGCCAGGTTCAGGTCTTCCAGACCCCTTTGATTTCTGGCCAGCCGGTCAGCCAGGAAAATGACTGCTGAAAAGAAAATCAGGCTGACGGCGATGACCTGGGGCTCCCGGAAGACTGTCTCTGCCTTTTCTTCCAGGAAATACCCGGCCAGGGCGCCAGGAATGGTGGCCAGCAACACGTACCACAGGAAACGCCCTTCCCGGTCTTTGGGCTGGGTCAGGCCAGCACTAATAATCTTGACCCAGTCTTTCCAGAAGTAAGCCACTATGGCCAGCAAAGTTCCGAGGTGGAGCATGACATCGTAGCGGAGTCCCTGGTAATGCCAGTTAAAAAAATAAGGGCCGATGACCAGGTGGGCCGAACTGGAGATGGGCAGGAATTCACCCAGCCCCTGAAGAAAACCGAGCACTATCGCCTGAAAATAGCTCATCGACTATACCTTTTCCTGGCTGGTAGCAATCAGTCGTGAAAATCACTTCTACAACGGATGGAAACCTTTGTCAACCCCGACTTAAATCACCGGCCGGTCGGCCTCAGTGAATTTTCTCGATCTTAACGTTCTGGTAATAATGGGTAAGAATCTCTCTGTACTTGGCCCCGGAAATAGCCAGGCCATAAGCACCTACCTGGCAGAGACCGACGCCATGGCCCCAGCCGCGGCCACTGAAAACAAAGTGGGAGAGCTGGCCGGAAGGGTCGTACTCCCGGTCTATGGAAAAAAGGGTATCCTTCAGGTTCAACACCCATCTCACCTTCAAGCCCTGGACCACCACGCTGCCCTTTTCACCCAGTATCTGCAGTTCTATGACCCGGTTGGACTTACCGCGCTGCAGCACCTTGAGGTCAACCAGGCGGCCGGCTTGAGGATAGAATTTCAGGATGTTTTTTTCCAGCTCACTGCGAGCCACTCGGACATTCCAGCGGTTAAGGCGAGAACTGCGGTCCAGAACATTGGTGTTGGGCGGGTAGCTCACTTCGAGCAGGGTGATCCGGCCGTCTTGTTCCAGCCACCTTATTTTTTCCCCGCCCAGCAGGATGAGCGAACGGGCCGGGTAGAGTCCATCTTCCAGCCTTCTCAGAAGATAGCTATCCGGTGGGAATAGCAGCAGGCGCTGGCTGTTCTCTTCTAAAACTTCCAGTTGTTCACCCTTTCTGGCCAGAAAAGTCCCCTGGTGATAAAGGTCCTCCAGCCAGCTCAGGGATTTTTTCAGGATGAAGGCCAGCTCAGCCCTGGTTACCGGGCGGAACAGGTTATTATCCCTGAGGTAATTTGGATAAATTCCAGCTTGCAGTAGGTAGGCCAGGGCTCGCCGGTCGCTTTCTTTCAACTCCTTGCCCCGGGGTTGGCCCTGAAGAAGAAAGTCAACTTCGGCCGGTAGAATCAGCAAGCTGGTCTTATCCTGCCAGCCGAAGAAATTCACCAGGGCCTGGGCCAATTCTACGAAGTTGACGGCGCCGGAGGAGGCCAGGGCCAAGTCTGATCCTGGCTGGTTTATCTTTCTGATCCCCTTAACCTGGTCCAGATATCGGGCGACTTCTTCTCCGGAGACCGGCTGGCTGAAATAATCAGCCGGAGAGTGAAAGTCGATAATTCCAGAAGCCAGCAAGGGCAAAACTTCGGCCAGGATATCCCGCTCCTTGATTCTCAGTTCGGGATAATCCCTGATAGTCTGCAGCCGCCATTCTGGCTGTTTCTCATGGGAGCAGCTGACACTCTTGAGGTAAGGCACCGGCCGGCCGGAAAAGACCTTTTCGGCATCTTCAGTCTGACCACCGCAGGTGCTGGTATAAAGGGCATTGATCAGTTGATTCTTATAAACAATGACTTCTCCGGCTGTTTCCTCCACGGCCCGGTTGCTCAGCGGGTGCTCGGCCGACAGCCCGCCGTAGACCTGGGAACTCTGAGTATCAGTTAAGTCAAAGCCCAGGTTGCTATTTCGGCCGATATTCTTCAGGGCATAAGTCCTGGCGGCCACGGCCTGGGCCTTGAGCGCTTCCAGGGCATTGAAGATATTGGGAGACATTTCCAGCGGGACCACGCCCTTGAGGTAATCTTCCAGGTTCAGAATGTTGATCAGGGTCAACCCCCGGTCGGTATTCTTTGCCTGGAAGAGTCCACGGTAGCTGCGGCCATTAAGCTGGAGAAAGCTCTCGGGAAAAGCCGGAATAAAATAGAGGTCGGCTTCCTTATTAAAAGATTGAATCCGATGGTCAATCTGCAGCCAGATATTACCGGGCTCCGGCAGGCTGACTATTTCTCGAATGATCCAGATATCTTTAAAGCCAAGCTGCTCCAGCTTCTGGATGGATTGCAGGGCTTGCCCCCGGGTGAGGAATTCACCATACTTGACCTGATAAAGGGTGTTGTCCCCTTCAACCTTTTCTTCTACCAGGACCTGGCCTATCAGCTTCTGGCTGAGCTCAGCCGCCAGCAACTCGGCTTCCTGACGATCGCTGGTCTGGCCGACCAGCAAAACGAATTTTTCTGTCAATTTTTCTTTTTCAACTTTGATCACCACTTCTTCGGCGTCTTCCTCCAGCAGGCGGTATTCCCGGCCGATTTCATAGACTTTCATGCCCGAGGAAGAACTGATCGTGGCCTGCTTCAGGCCGACCATCAACCCGACCTTGACTACCGGCTGGGGTATGACAAAACCCTGGAAAAAATTGCTCTCGCCGCCGAATTTAGGCGGTTTCCCGGCTATAAAAAACAGGGTCAGAAAAGCAGCCAGGAAATATTTTAAAGCTCTGATTTTTCTCATTTTAAGCTGTTTTATCCTTCTATTCTTATCTCAGGCTATAACGGCTAAGGCCTGGGAATAGGGGGATGATGGTCGAGTAAGACGTTATTGAGGATAAAATTATATCTGTCATGACCGCAATATAGTCTACCATTTTTAACCTATACAATATATTGTGTTCCCTTGCTATTAATTTAAGCTTCAACCCCGGGAATGTCAAGGCCTTTTTCTGAAGCCGAAAACGCCCCGTAAAGAGCTAAAAGCCCGCTTCTTCAACGACCTATATTATAGCAGAAAACAAGCCAGGAGGATACATTCGGGAGGCTAGCACTAATACGCCTAAGTTATTAATTATCAGTAAGATATGAATATATTTTCATATTTGGTCTTGACAGGCCGGTCTTGAGTCGGGCCACAGCTTGGCCGGAGCCGGCCCGGAGCCAATCCTGCTGTAAGCTCATTTGGCCGGGGTAAACCTGGCTACGGCTCCGCCGCCCGGGCCCAGGCTCAATTTTAGGGGTTCACCCGAGGCTATCTTAATGGTCTTACGGCTAAAGTCTGAGGCAAAACGGGAAACGTTAGTCCCGTCCAGCCAGAGGTCAGCAGTCCACAGACGACCGGGCTCCAGGAAGTCCAGCTTCAGTTCAAACTCCCTGGGGCTCCAGTCGGTCATGGCTCCCAGGTACCAGGAATCCCCACTCTTCCTGGCCACCACAACGTAATCGCCGATTTTGGCTTCCAGCACTACGGTTTCGTCCCAGACGGTCGGCACCCCGGCCAGGAATTCCATCATTTCAGGCTCCCGGAGATAGGCGGAGGGCGAATCGCACAGCATCTGAAGCGGCGATTCGTAAACGACATACATGGCCAACTGATGACACCTGGTTCCCTGACTCATGGGCACATCAAACACTGCCCTAAACTGCTTTTCCTGGGCGTTGCGCATGGCCCCGGGAGTGTAATCCAGCGGACCGGCCAGCATCCGGGTGAAGGGCAGCATCAGGTCATGGTCGGGACTGACCAGGTTGCTCCACTTGCTGTACTCCAACCCCATCACCCCTTCCTTGGTCAAGATGTTAGGGAAAGCCCGCCTCAGGCCCACCGGCTTGTGGGCCCCGTGAAAATCAACCAGCAGCCGGCGACTGGCAGCGGCTGCGGCGCAGCGCCGGTAGAAATTAACCATCTTCTGGTCGTCGCGGTCCATGAAATCCACCTTGATACCCTTGATCCCTATCTTCTGGAAATAATCCAACGCCCGCTCCAGTTGGCGGTCAAGAGTCAGCCAGACACACCACAGGATCAGGCCGACATTCTTCTGCTGGCCGTAACGGACCAATTCTTCCAGATTGATTTCTGGATTCACCTTAAACAGGTCGGCCGGGTCAGACCAGCCCTCGTCCAGGATGATGTATTCGATCCCATACCTTGAGGCGAAATCAATATAATACTTATAGGTATCGGTATTAATCCCGGCCTTGAAGTCAACGCCGTAAATATTATTGGCATTCCACCAATCCCAGGCCACCTTGCCTGGTTTGATCCACGAGGTATCCTTGATTTCGAGCGGCGGTGAAAGTCGATAGACGATGTCGGTGGCGATAAGGTCGGCATCCTTTTCAGCCACAACTATCAGCCTCCAGGGATAGTGGCGATTGCCCCTGGTCTCGGCAATGTAATCGGCTCCTTTGACCACTTCCAGCTCTCGGTCGCTTTTTTCCCGCAGCTTTTCTTCGAGTGGATAAGGAGCAAACTTGCCCAGCAGCCCGGTCCCACCCTGGTCTGCCCCGGTCAGGAACATACCCGGGTAATCGTCCAGGTCAACCTCGGTTATAGCTACCTTCGGGCCATCCGGTATCTCTACCACCACCGGGGCCAAGCCAAACCTCTGCTGGCCGACTTCTTTTAATGGCAGATAGCTATAATTGCTTTCAAAGGAAGTGTGAAAGCTCCTGGTAAAAGGAATGTAAACTGAATAGTTTTCGGGAAAGTTGAACGTAGCCTGCTCCGAGCGAACCTTGATCGGCACCCGGTAACCGGTATAGAAACGGTAGGCCACCCCGTCATCGTAAGCCCTGAATATCACTCCGAAATTTCCCCGGAATTTGAGGTTAACCTGGTTATACCTATCCCTGATTAGGGCTCTCTTTTCCTTGACCGGAGGATTGATGGTTTCATCATTTTTGCTTCGGGCGGCATTTTCCAGCACCGGTCTTCTTCCTAGAACCACATTATCATTTATGGTCAGGGAGATGGGCGAGGAAGCCAGGATTGGACGGCCATCAAAATAAACAGAATAGGCAATCTGTTCCCTGAGCCCAATTTTTACTTCGAGCCGGTTATTGGGCGAAGTCAGGGAGAGGACATTCGAAGCCTGCCCCTGGCCTTGGAGCCCGTCGCCAGTCCAGAAACCTGACAGGAAAAAGATTATCAGGATTAAAATGACGCTCTTTTTCATAAGGCCTCCTTCCAGCCGAACTTAAGCCACCGTTCTCTATTCGGGCCGAGCCTTCTCAATCTTAGTCGTCCTTAAACCCTGGTTATCTCGGAACGACCCGAAAATATTATCCCCGGTTGCCAGGCTTAATACAAATGAAAATTGAAATCCTCCGGCTCAGGCCAGACCCGGCGGCTGCTGCTGGCATAAATTTTTCTATGGCCGATGAGGCGCAAGTGATAAAATTCAGGATGGAGAGGGTTAAGATGATCAAAAAGATTTCCTTTTCTCTAATATCCATCAGCCTCATCATGTTTCTGGCCGGACCGGTCACAGCCCAGGAATTCCATCCCGGCAATCTCCTGCGACCCGGAACCAGCCTGCTGGATAAAGACGGTGATGGCTTAACCGACAGCCTGGAGCTGGCCATCATCATTCCCGATGAACCGCTGGCCGAGGAGCTGGCCCTGGCTTCAGACCTGGCGGCCAGGGTCAACCTGGAAAGCCTGGCTCTGAACTTTGACCTGGTACATCGCGAATCGGAAATCAGGAATCTGGCCAGCTTGAAAAACCCGGTGCTGATCGGCTCTCGGCTGAAACTGAGCCGAAAAATAATTGAAGAAGAAAAAATCGACCTGGCCGGCCTTAAGGCCAACCAGGGACTGGTGGTTGTCTTCAAGCACCAGGGACGCCAGGGAATTATCTGCCTGGCCGGTTCGCCGGAAGCCCTGCTCCGGACCGGGCGGGCCTTCTTCCTGCGCTGGCCCTATTTCTGGGAAATCTGGGGACGGGAAGCTGGCCATACCTACCAAAAACTGGAGCAAGACCTCGAACACTTTCTGCAGCAGGCCGAGGCCCCGGCTGAAAGCCTGACTGTCACTAGGTTGCTCTATAACTTTCCCCTGGTCAAGGGCCTCCCCCCGGGCCTCAATTCCCTGAATTTTGAGGCCGCCGGCGAGATCAGCTGCCTCAGCCTGAGTTTGAATTTCCGGCAGACCGCCGAGCTGGAACAAGCTGCCGCCGCCCTTCGCCACCTGGCCCAGGACCGTGACCGCGGGCTGCGGACAGAAATCTTATCCTACCCAGCTCTGGCCAGCCTGGATTTTCTCCTGCGGGCACCCGGGAAAACCGACCGGCTGAGCCTGCCCCGGCCCGGCTCCTCCAAGCGGTTGCTGACGCCGGCCTTCAAAGAAATTCCGAGGGTTCCAGAAAAACCCAGGCAGTTCGACCTGACAGAAATTTTTACCACCAAGGGTTTTTATGTCGACCGGAACGGAGATGGAATTGCCGACGGCCTGGAAACCATGGTCATCATTCCTTCCGATTTTAGCGGCCGCTTCCTGTGGCAGCTAACCACCAGGCTGGTGTTGGAAACCGCCGGAGGAACTTTTCCCCTGGTTTACCTCGATAATGAAATAGAAAGCCCTAAGGCCCTGGTGACACCGATTCTGCTGGGCCAGAACGCCCTGGCCAGAGAACTCAGCCAGAAGGGCAAGTTGGTAATCCCGGAGCTGGCACCTGGTCAGGGATTAATCAAAATGCTGTCGGCCGCCCCAGGCTCCTCCGATTCTCTGTTCCTGACCGCCGCCTCTTCGGCCGCCCTGGATAAAACCCTGGAATACCTGGGTAAAAGGTTTCCTTACCTCACCGAATATAAAAAGGGAGAACCGGAAATCTCCCTGGTTAAAGATGAACTGGAAAAATTTCTCGAAGGAAAAAATGGCGCGGCCGAGAGTTATTTCTACAACAGGCTGGCCGAAGAGCTGAAAAAATTAAGCCGCCAGCAACTGGAAAACCTGGAACTGACCCTGGTTCTGCCCCAAGAAAATCCCGGTTTTGGTGAAGCCCTGGAAAACTTAATCAGGCGAGAACTACCAGGCACAGACCTCAAGCTGAGCCTAACTTCGATGAACCAGCCGGCTGCCGTTCTGAGCGGGGCCAAACAATGGGAATGGGAAGGGGAAGAAGCTCTGAAGCTGGTGGAAAAGACACTGGCTTCAGTCGATAACCACTCCGAGGTCAGGATCAGCCTCGGGCTGAGCGAATCCCCGGCCGTGCGGCAGAAGCTTCAGCAAGAGATCGAGAGGCTGCTTCTCAGCCGGCAGCTTAGGGGCGAGGTGGAAGTTCTCTCAGCCTACAAGCCCGGCTTCTTCTGGCTGACCGAGAAAATCCTGCCCCGGCTGAAAAACAAAGCCGTCGGGAGAATATTGATCCGTTTTGCCGAGTCCCTGGACCTAATCGGAGAAAGAACTAAAAGATTTTACACCGACCCCAACCGCTGGTTGCAGGAACTCTACCCGGTCGATGAAATCCTGGCCGCCGAACTTGGTCTTTCGGTCAAAAATATTCAGTTCGAAAAAAAGCCAGCTGCGGGTGAGATATATGAGGTTCAAGCCTTCGATTCGGGGGACAACCTCTTGCTGGAAGACAGTTTTTCTCCCCGAACCAGGGATATCCCTTACCTCCAGCTGTGGCCAGGCTGGGGCTCTGTCGCCATCACCACCGGCTGGTGCCGGGTGAGCCAGGGAGACCGGGTGCTGATCGAGAACACGGTGGCCACCGACCCGGAAAGATTCTGGGATTTCTACCAGGCTGAAATTCTCAAGCCCCTGCAGCAGTTCGTGCTAAAAAAGACCGGAAACGAGCCCACCTTCTCCAAGCAACCCTATTTTAAGCGACTGCTGGTGGAGCTCTGGCTAAGCGAACCCGATTACCGGCTAGGACTGGACGAAGAAATCATCAGTTCCCTGGAAGCGCTGCACGATGAAATCTACTTTGACACCCTGGATTTTCTCCGGGCTATAACCGGCTGGTCGGAGGAAGACCTTGGCCTTCCGGCCGATGCCTCCCGCTCTTCGGCTCCAGGCAACGTCCTGCCGGTCATCCATCCTTCCAGTGAAGGCCAGGCTCCGCGGGTGAACTTCGTCCTGGAAGATTTCCAGGCCCGCCAGCCAAAAATGGTTCTGAGCTGGAAGCTTCCGGGTCAGCCGCCGGCCCAGAAAAGCTACGAATTCAACCGGATTAAACCCAGGAGCCTGAGGCTTGATGAGATCATATATGATTCCAGCCGGGCCCGGCTGTATTCAGCCGGCCTGAGCCTGCAGCTGGAAAAAGAAGCAGACTACACTCTGGTCTGTTCCCTGGTGGAAACTTTTCAGGAGCTGCGCCGGGCCGGGCTCAACCGCCAATTTTTCAGCCTGCCTGGTTTAGACGGCCTAAAGCTTAAAATTCAACACCAGGAACAGAGCCTGGAAAAAATAATTCCGCTATTTCCACCGGACAAGTCAGCTGCCGCAAACGCCAAGTTGCGGGGTGAAGTGGTTACCGTTCCCACTGACCGGATCCTCGGACCGGAAGATTGCTGGCAAATAGCTGAAAACCTGGCCCGCTACCCAGCCATCAGGAGTTACACTGGCGGTTACTCTTTCGAAGGGCGCCCGGTGGCAGTGGTGGAAGTTTTTCTGCCCGAAGGCCAGTACGTCTCACGGCCGAGGCTGATTACTCTTAAACCCAGCCTGCACCTGACCGCCCGCCAGCATGCCAACGAAGTCTCCTCCACCAATTATTCCCTGAAATTTGCCGAACTCCTGGCCACGGATGGTGATTATCAGCCATTTCTCAAGAAACTTTCAGTTGTCATTCAACCCATAGAAAACCCGGACGGGGCAGCTCTGGCTCTTGACCTCTGGAAAAATGAACCCTTCCACAGCCTGCATGCCGGCAGGTATAGCGCCCTGGGGGTGGAGATTGGCTACCAGGTCGGCCTCAGCCAGCCCCTGCTGCCGGAAGCTCGAGTCCGGTCCAGGCTGACCGCCGAGTGGCAGCCGGATATCTACCTTAACCTCCATGGCTACCCCTCCCATGAATGGGTGCAGTTGTTTTCCGGCTATTCACCCTTTCTTTTCCGCGATTACTGGATACCGAAAGGCTGGTTCACCTATTTCCGCCAGTTGAGCCTCAATATCTACCGGCCATACCGCGAAGCGGCCGAAGCCCTGAAGAAAATTCTAATCGAGGAGATGAATTCTTCGCCTGAGATACTGAGCTCCAATGAAAAATTCTATGCCCGCTATGAGCGCTGGGCCAGGCGCTGGTCACCCTTCGTCTCGCCCCTCGAAATTTACGACGGCCTGAACATCTTTGCCCGGAGGCAATCCAGCAGTGAAAACCGCCTGAACCAGAGAAGCCAGATGACCCTGGTGGAAGAAACCCCCGAGGTCATGGATGAAACAGCCATCGGGCCTTGGCTGGATTTTCTCTGCCGTCAGGGACTGACCTATCTCAAGGCTCACGCCCGCTATCTGGCCAGTTTGAGTTTTGACATAGACGTTATAGAAGAAGAGGCCCAGAACAGGATCAGGATTGAATTTCAACGCCGGCGACCCGGTCTGGCTGGAAAATAATTCAGTCAGACTAAAACCTGAAGCCAGCCAGGATGACCAGGCTTTTATTTCTGATGTCGGCTTCGGGCTCGGTGGCAATAGTTCTAAGCCCGTGACTGTAGCGCAGCTCCAGCAGCAGGCAGCCTGGACCGAGGGCTAGAACGGCTCCGGCCCCGGCTTGGGCCAGTAAATCCGGGCCTTGAAGATTATCGACAGCAACCGCTTCTTCCAGGTCGTCCAGAGTAACCTTCAACCGGGCCCTCAGGTTCAGGGCCAGCGCCGGTCCAGCATAGAGATAGAGTTCTGGTTTCCGTCCCCTTAAAAAATTGAACTTAACCAGGAGCGGCACTTCCAGATAATCCAGCAGATATCTTTCTCGGTAAACCAGTCCGTCGCTTTCCAGCCGGTAAAGCGAACCGCGCCGGACGAAATTAAGCTCGAGGCCGGCACCCAGGCGACTGGTGAGGGACAGCTCAACCAACACCCCGGCCATAAATGACGGCTGCCAGGACTGGTCGAAGGTATCAGCCCCAAAGTTAGAGGACAGACCGCCTCCCAGCTTGAAACCCGGTCTGATATTAATATTGGCTTCCGCTCCCGGAACCTCAACCAGAAACAGTGCTAATACCGTTACCAGAATTAGGATAGTTTTTTTTCTGTGGCCCATATCCGGTCCTGGCTTTCTGCTGCTATTTTATTACAAAAGGCAAATTCAAACCAGGCCGGAAAACTCCGCCTTAAAGTGGCGGCTGGATGAACCGGGACAGCAATTATTCATAGAGGACAAACTGGTTTCCGCCCTGTTCCTTGGCCTGGTACATGGCGGTATCGGCCCTGGACATGATTATTTCCTGGTCTACCCGGTCGGTAATAATGGCCACGCCGATGCTCAGATAGAGGTTGAAGGATTGCTGCGGAGAGACGAATTTATATTTGGCCACACTTTCCAGGAGCCTGCTGGCAATGGCTTCAGCCTCCTTCCTCTGGACGCCATCCAGCAGTACGGCAAACTCGTCTCCGCCTAGTCTGATCAGTTTATCACTGGAGCGGAGCTGCTTCTGGATGATCCGTCCCAGCTCCACCAGCAGGCTGTCGCCCACGTGATGGCCGAAATGGTCATTGACCAGTTTGAAGTTGTCCAGGTCGATGAAAAACAGGGCGCTGGTTTTTCCCTGGCCGGTTTCTTCTATCAACCGGGGCAGCACTACTTCCATCATCCGGCGGTTGGGCAGACCGGTCAAGGGGTCGTGCATAGCCTGGTAAGCCAGCTGTTCCTCCTGGTTCTTGCGCTCGGTGATGTCATAGCAGGAACCGATAAAGCCAGCGAATTCTCCTTCCAACCCGTTAAAAGGACGTCCGACTGCCAGCACCCAGCGGTACTGATCATCGAACCTTCTCATCCTGAACTCCACCTCAAAAGGTTTTCTGTTCTGCAGCGCCGTTTCATAAACAATGAAAAATCTCTTGCGGTCAGATTCCGGCAGTTTCTGGGCCCAGCCCTGACCCATCTCCTCTTCCAGCTTCCGACCGGTAAAGGCCAGCCAGGCCTGGTTGAAATAGTTGAACTGGCCGTCGGTCCCGGAACGCCAGATCATGGCCGGGAATTCTTCAAACAGGGCCAGGGATTTCTACCTGACCCTTTTCACCTTTTCCTCGGCCTCAACAATGGAGGTAATATCGTTCATCAGGACCAGGGTGCTGCGGTGAATGTCAAAAGGGTCAAGAATTTTCTTAAGTCTGACCTGAAATATGGTTCGCCCCCGGTAACAGTCCACGGCCTGTTCGAAGGTCAACTCCCTGGAATTGCCAGAAGCCAGTGCGGTCAGGGCCTGTTCCAGCCAGGGGAAAAGCCTGGACACCGGAACCCGGTCACCGTAGATTATTTCCCGCGGCACCTGGTTCTGAAAATATTCCAGGCAGCTGTCATTGATGGCTTCGATATTATTGTCAAGGTCGAGCAGAACGGCCGGGTTGGGTACTATATTGAATATAAGCTTATACCTGTCCTCTTGACTATCCCAGATCATAGTCTTACGCCTTGTTCTGGGATTAAGATAGATATAAATGTCGCCCAAGGCAATCCTCTCCAGGGGTGATTTTTCTCAGAATTTCTAACCCCCCGCCCGACAGCCAAACTTTTTCTTTTTTTTTGCGTATGATTATAATATAATGAGCAACATTGGAGGAAAAAATGAAAATGAAAAGAATTCTGGCATTGTCCTTGGCCTGTCTCTTCCTGGCAGCTCTGAGCGGGCCCCTGCTAGCCCAGACCGAAAAAAATTTCCTGGAAAACATGATCAAGGCCCTGGGCGGAAGAGAAACCCTGGCCGCCATCAAGGATACCAGGATGAGCGGCACCATGGAAATAATCCAGTACGGAATGACCGCCCCCATGACCATCTACCAAAAAGAACCGAACAAGTACCGGATGGAAATGGAAATCATGGGCATGAGCATGGTTCAGGTCTATGATGGGCAGAAGGCCATGATGACCAACCCCCAGACAGGAGAAGTGATTGAGTTCCCCCCGGACCAGGCCCAGCAGATGAAAAAACAGGCGCTGGGCAATGATGCTACCCTCAACCCCGAAAAATACGGCATTACCTACACTTACAAGGACAAGGAAGAAATCGCTGGTAAGCCATTCCATGTTTTGGAGCAGAAATTCCCCGAAGGCGATGTCGTCACCATTTACCTTGACGCCAGCACCTATCTCCCCTATAAGAGCCGCAGCAAGGCCATTAGCCCGAGTGGAGGGGAAATTGAATCCGAGACGGTTTTTGGCGATTACCGAAAGGTCGATAACACCATGGCCGCTTTTTCCATCACCGTCTACCAGGGCGGGGTGGAATATGTCAAGATGACTATCAGTGAAATTGTGTACAATACCGGCCTGGACGATTCCCTCTTTACCCTGAAATAACAGACTGGCTTCAACCAGAAAATTGGGTTTCGGCTTAGAAGAAGAAAGACCGGATGAGGGTTATTTCCCCTCATCCGGTTTGTTAGATTTCATCAATCCAGCCACCAGCCGGCCTTCAGCCACCACTTCTCCTTCGACCAGAGCCTGGGCTGAAAAATAATAGAACCCGGCTTTCTGCCGCAGGAGTTGCACCTCCAGCCTCAACTGGTCTCCGGGAACAACCGGCTTTCTGAACTTGGCCTCTTCCACTTTGCTTATGACCATGACCACGGAATCAGGGTCCGGGAGGGAATGGTAGAGCAGGATGCCGCCGGCCTGGGCCAGGGCTTCTATAATCAGAACGCCGGGCATAAGTTTCAAACCGGGAAAATGCCCGGTGAAGAAAGGCTCGTTATAGGTTACGTTTTTAAGGGCCCGGATGCTCTGACCCGGTTTCAATTCCAGGACTCTATCAACCAATAGAAATGGGTACCGGTGTGGTAACCACTTCTCGATCTGTTCTGCTTTCATGTCCGTGCGGCCGGCCAACTTTATTTGGCCGGGGTCTTGCTGGCATCATATCTCTTGATGACTTCCTGGGTCAGGTCCACCGCTGGAGAAAAATAGAGAACGCCGCTCTCCCTGAGGTCCAGAATCAGGTCCAGTCCTTTTTCCTGCCCGAGCTTGTTGATGATGGGCATAACTTCGCTCTGAATCCGCATGTACAGCCTCTGGGTCAGTTCCTGCATGTCCTTCTGGGCGTCCTCAGCCATTCTCTGTCTTTCGGTTCTCTTTCTATCAAGGTCAACACTCAGGGACAGGATGGCTTCCTGGGTCATGGTCAGCTGCTGGGTGCTGAGCCTGGATTCCAGCTGCCGGATCTGGTCATCCAGCTTGGCCAGGTCCTGCTGGGTCTTCCGGTTTCTTTCTTCCAGCTGGGCAATGGCTTTCTTACCCTCGGCCGATTTTTCCAGGATTTCCTGGGAATTGATCAGACCGATCTTGATGGTTTGCTGGGCCCGGGCCAGTAGGCTGCAGGTGATCAACATCGCCACCAGGAGAAAAACTGTCGTCAGTCTTCTGTGCATTTCCAATCCTCCTAAAAATAATTGGTTCTAATTTTACACTTTTCTTGTCAAAATATAAAGATGTTCCGCCCCCTCAGAAGGTAGTGCCCACGGCGAAGCGGAAAGCGAAATTAGAATCGTCCAGGTAAATCTTCCTGTTATTGTAGGCAAAGATCAGCCGGAATGGCACCCGCAGGGCCGGCACGAAGACCCTGACCTCCAGGCCGGCCGAGGTGAACATATTCTTCGGGCTGAACTTTTCCGACCGGAGCAGAGCGTTGCCGGCATCATAGAACAGGATGCCGTAAAGCGGCCCACCCAACGGGACGATGTATTCCAGGTTAAGCACGAGCGATTTGGTGCCGCCGATCAGGATATTCTTTTCATCCCGGGGGCCGACGGTGTAGTATTCGTAGCCGCGGATGGATTGTTCTCCTCCCAGGAAAAACCTTTCCCAGTAAGGCACCTCGTGGTTGCCGATAGG
>JANLGB010000010.1:0-6263 GCA_024653405.1 Candidatus Saccharicenans sp. | reverse complement strand
ATATTCGACGTGAAAGCCCAGGACATGGTTAGAAAACAGGGGTTGATAGCGGGCGAATTCAAATCTCGGCCGGTAAAGCTGGACATCCCCCCCGAGGAAGCTGCCGGCAAAACGGAAAGAAACATTGTATAAAGTACCGCGGCTGGGGGTCAACGGGCTATCTATGGTCGAGCGGTAGAGGATGGGTTCCAGGGCGCTGACGAAATATTTGCCGGGATAAAAATAGGGATTGTAATAATATTGCTGGCCCTGCTCATCCTCGTAGCTGGGGATTTCCATGATCTGCTTCTGGAAGCTGTAATTCAGATTGAACCTCCAGTAGCCATAAACCCGGGTGCCGAACATCAACCTGATGCCCTTGGCAAACTGGTTATAAAGGTAGGGTATGGTAATCTTGCGGTCAAAAACATTGAAGCCCACGGTCATGGGCTTGTCGAAAATATAGGGCTGGCTCAGGCCGAAGCTATAATTCTTGACTCTCTTGCCGTGCTGTAGGGTCAGGTCCAGGGTTTCCCCGGTCCCCAGGAAATTAACCGTGGAATAACTGAAAGCTATAAAAGTACCCTCGTAGCCGCTGTAGCCGGCAGTGAACTGAATATTATTGCGCTGCAATTCTTTAACATTCAGGTTAACATCTATCTGAGAAGGCTTTTCCGGGTCAGGCTTGATGTCCGGTTCCTTCTCCACATCCACCAGGCCCAGCTGCTTGAGACGCAGCAGGCTGTCCTTGAAAACGGCCAGGCTGAAGCGGTCCCCTTCCCGCATCAGGAACTCCCGCCGCAGCACCTTGTCCTTGGTGAAGGTGTTGCCCTTGAAGTCCAGCCGCCGCAGGAAAGCCACTTCCCCTTCCTGGATGTTGAAGGTGACGTTGACCACTTTGTTCTTGGGGTCCAGGTTTTCCACCGGGATGACCTGGGCATAGAGGAAGGCAAAATTGCGGTAACTCTCGCCCATGGATTCCACAGTTTTTTCTCTTTTCTTGGAACTGTAAATCTCGCCGGGCTGGAGCTTGACCAGGGTTTGCAGGTACCTGGTGGTGAAAAACTTGTTGCCTTCTATCTTGATCTCGCCGGTGCGGTAGACATGACCGGGCTCGACCGGGATGATAATCCGCATCATCTTCTGCTTGCTGAACAGCACATCCTTTTTGGTAATTTCCTCAAACCGCGGTTCACCGACCGTAGCTTCCATGTAGCCGTATTCCTGCAACTTCTTCTTGATTTCGGCCAGGTTATCTTCCAGCTTGTTCTTCTTGAAGACGTCTTTGTTGGCAATCCAGTTGATCAGGCTGTGCTGCCGGTTGTCCTTCATGGCTTCCACCAGGAAGCTATCAGGGATCTTGGTCCGCCCGACGAAGACCACCTCCCCTACCCGCAGCCTGGCTCCCTCATCGATCCGGAAAACCAGGTCCACCTCGTTGTTGGCCCTGGTCACCAGCTCGGCCTCGATCCGGGCCGCCTGCAGGCCCTTGTCCTCCAGCAGCTCTTTAATGGTCTTCCTGGCCCGCTGCACCCGGTAAGGATTGTAATGGGAATGAGGAGCTATATACTCGTCCTTTTCCTTGAGCTTGCTGACGATGTCGTTCTCCTTAACTTTCTTTCCCGTGCGGAAGACCACGTTCTTGATAACCGGATTCTCCTCAACGAAGATCCTGATGATTTTGCCCCTGGTCCCGTCCTGCTCCTCGATTCTCAGGTCGGAGAAGAAGCCCGTTGACCAGAGAACCTTGAAGTCCTTTTTCAGCAGGGCTTCATTGTAGAAATCACCTTCCCGCGATGACAGGTAGTAGATGATAGTTTCCTGGGAAATGCGGTCATTGCCGATGACTTCGATTTTCTCGATAATCTCCTGGGCGGACAGGGAAACGGCAGCTAAGATGAATAATATGAATATAACCAGGCCAAGTCTTCTCATTGACATAACTTTATACCATATTAACGGCCATTTTTCAAAGAGTCGGGCCAGCCTGTCGTCTTTTCCACTAAAGTTGCCGGCCACCTAGAGTTATTAACCAGCCAGGCCCTCAAAAAGTTTCATCCGGCCGGCTTCCAGAACATAAGCCTTATGGCAAAAACGGGCGATTTTTTCGTTGTGGGTAACCAGGACGGAGGATAACCCCTTCTTCCGGTGCAGGTCTATTATCAGCTGGAGGATGCGCTCGCCCGTCTTCCAGTCAAGGTTACCGGTGGGCTCATCGGCCAGCAGCAATCCCGGCCCGGTGACCAGAGCCCGGGCCACGGCCACCCGCTGCTGCTCTCCCCCGGATAGCTGGGCCGGCCGGGCTCCTTCCCTGGAGCTCATGCCCACTTCCTCCAGGGCCCGGGCGGCCCTGTCCAGGGCCTCTTCCCGGCTGCGGCCGGCGATTAACAGGGGAATGGCCACGTTTTCCAGGGCCGAGAATTCCGGCAGCAGATGGTAGAATTGAAATACGAAACCGATAAACCTGTTTCGCAACAGAGCGATTTCCTCCGGGCTCTTTTCCCACAGGTCCTGACCCTGCAAGAAGACCCGGCCTTCGGTCGGCCGGTCCAATCCGCCGATTATGTTCAGGAAAGTAGTTTTGCCCACTCCAGAAACTCCCATCACCGCCACCAGCTCGCCGGCCCGCAATTCAAAATTGAGGCCCTCAAAAACCCGCAGCCACTGGTTATCGGGCAGAGGGTAGGCCTTGCCCAGATTTTCTGTCCTGACTGTCACTTGGTCATTTTGCATCAGCATCATCTTCTCTTTTCCCGCTCTGGCTACTCGTATTTCAGTGCCTGAACCGGGTCAATCCTGGCCGCCCGGCGCGAGGGAAACACGGTTGAAATGAAGGTTATGGCCAGGGTGACCAGGACGATCAGGGCCAGGTCCAGGGGCTTGGCATGAAACGGCACGTATGAAATCTGGTAAATATCTACCGGGACCTTGATCAGCTTGAAGGTGTTGGCCAGCCAGCACCAGGCCAGGCCCAGGACCAGACCCAGGCTGGTCCCCACCACTCCGATGATGGCGCCCTGGAGAAAAAAGATCTTCCTGATGTTTCGGGCGGTAGCCCCCATGGCCATCAGCACCCCGATATCCCTGGTCTTTTCCATGACCATCAGCACCAGGCTGGCGATGATGTTCAAGGCGGCCACCACCACGATCAGGGTGATGGTCAGAAATAGCAGGGTTTTTTCCAGCTTCAAGGCAGAAAATAGCGAGCGGTTAAGTTCCATCCAGGTGGTGATATAGATTCCGGGGCTGGTCAGCCGGTAGATTTTTTCAGCCACCTTTTCCGCCTGGAAAATGTCCTTGATCCTGACCTGGAGGTAAGAAACCCTGGCCGGCAGGTTGAAAAGCTTCTGGGCCAGGTCGAGAGAGATGAGGGCGGTGGAAGAATCGAATTCATACAAACCGGAATCAAAGAGCCCACTCACCCGGAAGGTCCTGGTCCGGGGCAGCAGCCCGACCGGAGTTAACCGCCCCGATGGAATTAGAACATTAACCGGGTCTCCCACTGAAACCCCCAGGCTGGCGGCCAGGTCCTTGCCCAGGAGGATTTCTTCCTGGGACCCGGGCGCCGGCAGCTGGCCAGCCTGTAGGCGCTGCAACCAGCCAGCCACCCTGGTTTCTTCCTGGAAATCCAGCCCTTTCAACAGGGCTCCGGCATTGCGGGCCGGGCCGAGTATCAGTACGGTGTTATAAATAACCGGGGTGACCGCTTCTATTTCCGGTATCCGGCCGATTTCGGCCGCCAGTTCCCGGTAATTTTTCAGGCCCTCTCCCGACAGGTCGGAGATCATCAGGTGGGAGGTGGCTCCCAGAATCTTGGCCTGGACATCTTCCTGGAAACCGGTGATGAGGGACAGGGCGATAACCAGGGCCATGACTCCGATGGTCACTCCCAGGATGGAGACCGAAGTTATCATGGAAATAAAGGCCTGTTTCCGCCTGGCAGTCAGGTAGCGGCGGGCCAGGAATAATTCGAAACTCATTTCCGGTTCACCTGCAGCCCTGTCCTTAGCGTGGTTTCAGCAGCGGGAAGAGAATCGCTTCCCGGATCGATTTCTTATTGGCCAGAATCATAGTCAGGCGGTCGATGCCGATACCCTCGCCCCCGGTCGGCGGCAGGCCGTATTCCAGAGCCTCAACATAATCCAGGTCCACCAGGTGCGACTCTTCATCTCCAGTCTGGCGCATGGCTGCCTGTTCCTCAAACCGTCGGCGCTGTTCGAAGGGATCGGTCAGCTCCGAAAAAGCATTGGCTATTTCCATCCCGGCTATTACCAGCTCAAAACGGCAGGCTTCTTCCGGGTGGGCCGGGTCAGCCTTGGCCAAGGGCGATATCTCCCGGGGTGGGTTGATGATAAAAGTCGGCTGGATAATCTTGTCCTTGACCAGCTTATCAAAAATCACATCCAGGGCCCGGGCATAAGTGGTCGGCTTCTTGTCGGGCGTTAGGCCCGCAGCTAACTCCATCAGGCCAGCCGGGTCATCCAGTTTGGAAGGGGCCAGTCCGCTGAACTGCCTGATGGCCTCTTGGTATTTCAACCTCTTCCAAGGCCTCTTGAAAGAAATGGTTTCTTCCCCGAAGGGCAATTCTTCCCGGCCGTGAATTTCCCGGGCCAGGTAGACGAAAAGTTCTTCGGTCAGGTCCATCAACTGGTGGTAGTCGATATAGGCCTGGTAGAACTCCAGCATGGTGAACTCAGGGTTGTGCTGGGAGTCCACACCCTCATTGCGGAAACTGCGGTTGATTTCATAAACCTTTTCCAGGCCGCCAACCACCAGCCGCTTCAGGTAGAGTTCGGGAGCGATACGCAGGTACAGGTCAATTCCCAGGGCATTGTGAAAAGTCTTGAAAGGCCTGGCCAGGGCCCCACCGGGGATAACCTGCATCATCGGAGTTTCCACTTCGATGAACCCCCGGTCCTCTAAGAATTTCCTCAGGCCGCTGACTATCTGGCTCCTGATCCTGAAGGTCTGACTTGACTCCGGGTTCATGATCAGGTCCAGGTAGCGCTTGCGGTAACGCAGCTCGACATCCTGCAGCCCGTGCCATTTTTCCGGGAGAGGATGAAACGACTTGGCCAGGAAGCTGAACCTCTCGGCCAGGACGGTCAGCTCCCCGGTTTTCGTCCGGAACAGACGGCCTTCAATGAGCAGGACATCGCCGATATCAAACAGGTCAAATAGTTCATAATTATCTCGACCGACCAGGTCTTCTCGGAGATAAACCTGGAGCCGGTGGCGGCAATCGGCAATGTGGAAAAAGGTGGCCCGGCCCATTTTCCGGATGGTCATAATCCGGCCCGGGACCTTGACCCGGAAGTTCTTGGCCTCCAGTTCTTCTTTGGTCAGCGGGGAAAAGTCCCGAACTACCTCAAATACCGAGTGGCTGACCTCGGCCTTGTGGGGAAAAACCTCCAGGCCTTTTTCCCTCAGCTTCTTCCATTTCTCCAGGCGGATTAGTTCCTGGTCGCTCAATTCTTCCTGGACTAATTTCAGTTCCAGGTCTTTTCTGTCCTGTTCTTGGCTCATCTGACACCTCTCGGCTGGCAGTAATCTGAACTGAGTCAGCCCTTGTCCGGGGGAGGCGGGTTCTGAAGCCAGCGGTTGACCCCGTCCAGAATGCCGTTGACGAAATTGGCCGCTTCCTGCCCGGAATATTTCTTGGCAATTTCTATGGCCTCGTCCATGATGATCGACGGGGCCAGGTTCTTTTCGTAGAGCATTTCAAAAACGGCAATCCGCAGGATATTGCGGTCTACCGTGGCCATCCGCTCCAGCCGCCAATGGCGCGAAGCCTTCTGGATGGTCCGGTCGATTTCGGCCCGGTGCTCGCAGATTCCCCGGACCAGCCACTCGCTGTATTCCCTGGTCTCGGCCGGGACATTTTGCCGGGCCCAATAATCCTTCAGGACCGGCGAAAGGTCATCGCTGCTAAATTCCAGCTGGAACAGAATCTGTAAAGCACACTCCCGGGCTTTTCTTCTTTTTCCCATGGTCTGAAATCTTTCCTGGACGTTACTTGAGCTTGGCTTCCTGCAACAGGTTCAACATTTCCACCAGGGCCATGGCCGTGTTATAACCCTTGTTGCCGGCTTTGGTCCCGGCCCGTTCTATACCCTGCTCCATGGTTTCTACCGTCAGGATGCCATAAGCCACCGGCAGTCCTTCCTCCAGGGCAACCTGGGCCAGTCCCTTGGTGACCTCGGCGCTGAGAAAATCAAAGTGAGGGGTTTCGCCCCTGATCAGGACACCCAGGCAGAGTATCCCGTCCACCTGCTTTTTCTGGG
>JANLGB010000109.1 GCA_024653405.1 Candidatus Saccharicenans sp. | reverse complement strand
CGATGAGCGACCGGCCACCCGAGGAAAAATGGGTATGGGCATCTATCAACCCCGGTATGGCCACTCCTCCTTTGAGCTCAATCGCCCTGGTTTCGGGCCCGATGTATTTCTTGATTTGCTTATTGCTCCCGGCAGCCAGGATTTTGCCGTCAGCAGCTGCCAGAGCTTCTACCCAGGGCCGGGCCTGGCTGCCAGTAAAAATCTTGCCGAGTAAAACCAGGTCTGCCTTTTTCTCCGTCTTTTCCCGGCAGCCGGAAAGCCACAGGCCAGCCAGGAGGGCCAGCATGAAACCTATCAGCGTTGCGGTTCTGGTCATTTTCATCCGTTTCATTATTCCCTCCAGTTTTTAATCTCAGGCTATCATAACATAAGGGCTCCGGTGGCTGAAAAATAAATTTTAATTGAAGCCCGAGAGCTGCCGGGGGGAAAAAATTCTTTTGCTTTAACCTGGATTTTGACCCGGGCCCATCAGTATTCTCGCAACCAAAAACGGGAGACAAACTGGCCTGGAAAAAGAACAGTTTTCCCTGGCCGCACCCAGGCATAGTATTTATGGTTGAGAATGAATCCTTTTTTCAGGCATAATAGCCACCAGAAAAATCTTGGCACCGAGAGGAAGAAAAAATTTTTGATTGATTTTAAGGTATGGCTGGAGAAAAATAAGTAATAGTAAGGGGTAGAAAGGACTTAAGGATAAAGACCATGAAAGACAGCAAGCTTCTTCTCATTCCCGGACCCAGCCCGGTTGTGGACCGGGTCCTGGAGGCTCTGGCTCAGCCAACGGTTTCTCATATCAGCCCGCAGATGGAGAAAGAGTTGAGCGGGGCCCTGGAGAATATGAAAAAGATTGTTT
The DNA here is from genome assembly GCA_024653405.1 of Candidatus Saccharicenans sp. Lineage (GTDB taxonomy): Bacteria > Acidobacteriota > Aminicenantia > Aminicenantales > Saccharicenantaceae > Saccharicenans. The sequence continues at coordinate 6,365 of JANLGB010000109.1, read as the reverse complement.
TCACCGCCGGCGGCCAGCCCTTTATCATCGCCGGCGCCGGCACTCTGGCCATGGAGATAGCCCTGCTGAACATCACGGCTGAAACGGATAAGGTCCTGGTGGTATCCCAGGGCTATTTTGGCAGCCGCATGGCCGAGATCTGCCAGGCCTTCGATATCAAACATTACCTACTGGCCAGCCAATGGGGGAAGGTAGTCAGGCCGGAGGAACTTAAAGCCGAGCTGAAGAAACATAAGTACGAGCTGGTCGTCTGCACCCACGTGGACACAGCCACCGGAGCCTGTGCCCCGGTCAAAGAGTATGCCGAAGTTGTTCGCCAGGTGGTTCCGGAAGCTCTGTTAGTCGTTGACGGGGTCTGTGCCACTGGCGGGATTGAAGAGCGAATGGACGACTGGGGGATAGATGTAATCCTGACGGCCGCCCAGAAATGCCTGGGGGCGCCACCGGGACTGGCGATTGACGTTTTTTCTGGACGGGCCATGGAAAAGCGGAAAAAGCTGACCCGAGTCAAAGCTTATTATGCCGATATCCTGCGCTGGCTTCCGGTCATGGAAAATCCCAACCGCTATTTTTCGACACCCTGCGTCAACGAAATCCGGGCCTTTTACGAAGCCACCAGGATCGTGCTGGAAGAAGGCCTGGAAAAAAGGTTTGAAAGACATGAACGTTTCGCCTCGGCCATTCGCAATGGTCTGACCTCACTCGGTTTCTCGGTTTACACCGATGAGACCTGCCTGGCCTCAACCCTGTCCGTCATCCGCTATCCGGAAGGGCTGGATGACCTCAGGTTCAGGAGGAAGCTCTATGAGAATGGCCTGGTGGTAGCCGGTGGTCTTGGGCCAACGGCCGGGCAGGTGTTTCGCTTCGGGCACATGGGCAATCTCACCCGGGAACAGATAATCTTTGCCTTTGATGCCATCGAAAAATCGCTGCTGCACCTGGGTTATGCTTTCACCCTGGGTGACGGAGTGGAAACAGTCCGGTCTCTTCTGGTAAGATAGAGGACGGTGCAGGTTGCCGGCAACCGACCAGGTTGTCCATCAGGCTGATTATTGTTCTGAATGGTTTTTAGGTGGCGGGGTTCGTGATGAGAAAGAAAGTTTATTTTATCAAGGCCAGCCGGGAGGAAGAGGCTGCAGTCATTGCCCGGAAAGCCAGGGCCATCTACCTGGCCCTCGGCTTAAACGAGAAAATCGAGCCCGAAGATTTTGTTGCCTTGAAGATTCATTTCGGAGAAAAAAACAACACCGGGCATATTAAGCCTCGCTGGTTGACCGGGATTATAGATGAGGTTCTGAAAAAGAGCCAACGGGCTTTCCTCTCTGACAGCAACACTCTCTACGTGGGCAACAGGTCAAATTCGGTGGACCACATCCGCCTGGCCTGGGAGCACGGTTTCACTCCGGACGTGGTCAAGATACCGGTCATCATTGCCGACGGCCTGGTCGGCCGGGAGAAAACGGAAGTCAAGATTGAGGGACAGAGAATCCAGTCTTCCCGGATTGCCAGCGCCTTCCTGCACTCGGATGTTATGCTCTGCCTTACTCATGTTACCGGGCACGTCCAGAGCGGGGTGGGTGCGGCCATCAAGAACCTGGGCATGGGTTGCGCTTCCCGGGCGGGCAAACTGGACCAGCATTCGGTAGTTCATCCCAGAGTGAACACCAAGCAGTGCCGGAACTGCGGCGTCTGTATCAGGTATTGCCCGGCCGAGGCCATGGTCCAGGCCGAAAGCTACGTGATGATTGATGATGAGAAATGCATCGGTTGTGGCGAGTGCCTGGTGGTCTGCAAGTATGGGGCCATCAAGATGAAGTGGGACGAAGATTCCCGCCGGCTGCAGGAAAAGATGGCCGAATATGCTCTGTCGGTCAAGAACCATTTTCAGCATAAAATCGGCTTTATCAATTTCATCCTTCAGGTGACCAAGGACTGTGATTGTATGGCCAAGAACCAGCCGGCTATAGTGGAAGATGTGGGCCTGGTCGGCTCGCTGGACCCGGTGGCGGTGGACCGGGCTTCGATTGACCTGGTGCTCAAAGTGGCTGGCCAGGATGCTTTCAAGAAGGGCTATAACATCGACTGGTCGGTTCAGCTGGCCTACGGAGAAAAGATCGGCCTGGGCAGCCAGAAATATGAGCTGGTGGAAATTAAAGATTTTTAGCCGGTCCCGGTCCCCGAGTGAGATTTTAAGCGCTGCTTGAACTACTGGGTTGTGGCAATTTCCGGGTTGTTTAATTGTGAGTCAGCTGAAGGGAGTATCCTGCCTCCTGTCTTGGGGCTTAATTTCGGTGTCGCCCGGAAAAATTCCTGCTCATCCCCAAGACTCCGGCCGGAAGCTTAATAGATAGAAAGTTGGCTGGAAAGCCATGGCCAGCCGTTTTGACCTTCGGCAACTTGGGTTCCGCAGTCGCTGGAAAAAGCTTATAAACTTCAAAAAAATTTTGCTAACTGGAATTTTGCCGACGAGACAGGTGATAGGGTTATCGTAATTTCCGGAGCTGGGTACCGAAGAAAAAGATGGCGGCGGAATAGATGAGGAAAATAGAGGCCGAAGCCAGGATCGGCAGCTTTTCGCCGAAGTGGTTGGCCGCTGCCCCGATCCACAGAGCGGCAAAAGGCATCAGGCCGAAAAAGACAAAACTGTAGATGCTCATCACCCGGCCCCGCATCTTTTCCGGCGTCTCGATTTGAACCAGGGAGTTGCACAGGTTATAGATGATGATGACCCCAAATCCCGAAATGAGCAGTAGAACCAGGGACAGCGGAAGGAAACGCGATAGGGCAAAGAGAATAATAGCCATTGGGTAGAAAAGTGTGCCCAGGCTCAGGAGCTTTCCCCGGGACAGGTGGTGGCTGAAGGAGGCGATGAACAGGGCTCCGGCCAGAGCTCCAACTCCAGTTGCGGTTTGAAGAAAGCCGTTAGTCCTGGCATCCCCGTGTAACACCTGCACCGCCCAGGCCGGAAGCAGGGTGATGAAGGCCCGGCCGAAAAGAGTGGTCATGGCCACAGTTAGCACCAGAAGCCTGATCGTCCGGTGGTTGATAACGTATCTCATCCCTTCTTTCAGGTCTTCGATCACCGAATTTTCTGTCAACCGGGGCTCAAATGGCTTTAACTTCATCAAGGCCAGGGCCATGATCACGGCAATAAAGCTAAGGCCATTGATGGTAAAACACCAGGCCGGCCCCAGAGAGGCATAGATTATTCCACCCACGGCCGGACCCAGGGCTTGGGCCGAATTGAACATGGCCGAGTTCAGGGCAATGGCATTGGTCAAGGCCTCAGGCTCAATCATTTCCATGACAAAAGCCTGTCGGGCCGGAGCATCAAAGGCGTTGACTATGCCGGAACAAAAGGCCAGAATGATGATGTGCCAGGGCTTAACCAGGTGCAGGAAGACCAGGGCAGCTAGGACAAAAGCCAGGAGCATCATGACCGTCTGGGTCAGGATCAGGATCCGGCGGCGGGGGATACGGTCAGCTACCACGCCCCCGTAGAGCATGAACAGCCAGGTGGGCAGGCCGGCAGCAAAACCGGCATAACCCAGGTAAGCTGGGGAGCGGGTGCTTTCGTAAATCAGGAAGGCCTGGGCCGTCATCTGCATCCAGGAACCGAAGACCGAAATTAACTGGCCCCAGAACCAGAGACGGTAATTCGGATACCTTAGGGCGTAGAAAGTCTGTTTCCAGGAAAATTTTTTGCCAAGGGCCAGAAGGCGAGTCAGAAACTGCTGACTGGCACCGTTGATTTCTTGCTGCATCTGATTAAAGTTGATTAAAATGGCAATTATTATACGCCCTGAATCTTGCCATTTCAATAAGTTAGCAACGGAAAAAGGCCGGGGCTGTGTAGTGAGAAAAACCCATAGCAGAGATATAACCCTGACCGTTTTTAAACTGGAGTTTTGCCGGCAGCTTAGAAAAAAAACAGGTAAGAAAAATCAGTTAAAGGCGACAGGATGACCGCTCCTGCTGGCTGGGTGGAAAATCGGTCCGTTCAATTAGTGGGTTGAATTAAATTAAATTGTAGGTCCAGGTTGTGTGGGAAATTGCCGACCCAGCCTATTTCCGGAGCCGACCGGAAACGATCCACGGGTGTTGACTGGATGTTTCAACTGATTAGGTTATGATGAGGATATTTAAACTTCAACCTCCAGCCGTCAACCGGGTTAGCTCGGCTTCATAGACCAACAGGTCGGACTCACTGAAGAGAACAAACCTGATTTTTTTCACTTGCTTCAATTGCGGGATTATTTCCAGCACGGTCTTGAGAGCGACTTCGGTTGCTTTTTCCAGGGGGTAGCGGAATACTCCGGTGGATATGGCTGGGAAGGCAATGGAATCAAGGCCGTGTTCTTCAGCCAGGAGAAGAGAATTGCGGTAGCAGTCGGCCAGCAGCTTGTCTTCGGGCTTGTCCACCCCGTAAACCGGTCCTAGGGTATGGATAACATATTTGTTGGGCAGGTTATGGCCTGCGGTAATGACGGCCTGCCCCGGTTCGATCGGGGCGTACTTCTGGCATTCCTCTTCCAGACCGGGTCCGGCTGCCCGATGGATAGCCCCGGCCACACCGCCACCTGGGCGCAATTGGGCGTTGGCGGCGTTGACGATGGCCGTCATATCTGGCTGGTCGGTGATATTCCCCTGAAGACACTCGATAATTACCCCAGAAATTTCCTTAATCATAAGGCCAGGCCCTCCTTTAAGATACAATTTGAATATACTTAATCGGGCAAAAATTACAACAGAAAATTTTTTAGCTTGGAGAGCGGTCGAACCCCGAAAGGCAGCGATTTGGTCGGCACTCAATGGGAGACAGGAGGAAACTCTGTTTTGATTAAAGAGTTCGACCTTTCGAGTAGATGGGGGAGGATAAAAAGAAAGATGTTGCTGGCTGGGTTCGAGGGGAATTAAAGGTTAAGGAGAAGTGATAAAGAAAATCGGGGAGGTGGGATTTGAACCCACGACCCCAGCGTCCCGAACGCTGTGCGCTGGCCAGGCTGCGCTACTCCCCGCAGGTTGGAAATTATAGATTAATCAGCCGATTATGTCCAGCAGGCTGCTGGCTTTTTCTAAATCGGTTTGTGGCTTTCTAAGGGGAATGAGCCTTTATCATCAGAGAAGATTATGAGAAGCTTTTTGTTTATCCACTCCTAAAGCCAAGCGGGAGTCGCCTCCGGGACGGAAGCTGTCAGGCCAAGTGTCTGGTATCCGGGGAAGCAGCGTTGCTCAATGCCTGGCATCTTGGTTGGTGCAGTTAATTATTTTCGGCCATCCGCTGGCTGCTGGTATGGCCATCAGGTTTTTTTCTGCTCAAAAAAAGCCGGGCTGGGAGCTTTGACCACGAAAAATTCCAGGGTTTCCGTTGCCTGGTTGCTAACGTTCATCTTGATGTTGTAGGGGATGTTGATTATGGTGCCGGCCGGATAACTCCGGGCCGGTTGTTCTGCCAACTGTAGGGTTATGGTGCCTCGGATGACGATCATATAGACGTTGGAGTTAGAAAAATGTTCGGGCAGGGCCTGGCCCTGGTTTAGTACCATGTGATTGAGGGCCAGGTTGTCGTCGGCAATAATTTTTTCGATCAGCTTGTCTGAGGTGCGGGTAAAATGATAAGTTTTTTCAATCATGTTTTCCTTCCTTTATGTTGGCATTAGACTTTAGCTTGAGACCCCCCTTTATGCGCCTGTGGGCCTTATGAGTTTATATTAACTTTATTGTTGCTCATCTATTATAACATAGATTTTATTCTTCAGGTTCTCCCGGCTTATGGGGACATCGGTCTCTTTGACTCAAAGGAACGGTCTGTTGTATAAGTGGCTGTAAATTGTTTAATGAACTTTTGAAATGCTTCAGCAAGACAGGCCGGTCGGGCGGGGTGCCCCGACCCTTTTGATAATTTAGGAAGAAAGGAGACTGGATAAATGGAAAGAGAAAGGGTTATTAACAGACAGGTAATCAGTTTAATCACTCTGTCCATTATTCTCTTATCCTTTATAAGAGCTGGTTTCGCAGAAACGGGGATTATTAACGGACAGGTTCTGGAAGGGTTGACCGTCCAGAGCAAGATACTGGGGAAGGAAGTGCGCTATACCATTTATTTACCTCCCGATTATCAAACTTCCAGCCGTCGCTACCCGGTGGTCTACCTGCTCCACGGTTATACTGATAATGACACGGGCTGGCTTCAATTTGGCGAGGTAAACCTGACCGCCGATAGAGCCATCGCCGAGCGGCAGATTCCGCCGATGATTATCGTAATGCCTGATGGGGGAGTGAGCTGGTATATCAATGATTATCAGAACAAGGTTCGCTACGAGGACTTTTTCTTCCAGGAATTTATTCCCTACATAGATGCCAAT
>JANLGB010000108.1:1290-7237 GCA_024653405.1 Candidatus Saccharicenans sp. | reverse complement strand
AAGAAACTATCCCTGAAACAGCCGGTGGTGGTCAGGCTGGCAGGAACCAACATGGCTGAGGGTCGGAAAATCCTGGAGCAATCAGGCCTACCCTTCCATTTTGCTGCCAGCCTGGAAGAAGCGGCCCGGCTGGCAGTGGACCTGAGCGGACAAATAACATGAGTATTCTGATTGATGAAAGGTCAAGAGTCCTGGTCCAGGGATTTACCGGCCGGGAAGCCACCTTCCATTCAGAGAAAATGCTGGAATATGGTACCCAGCTGGTAGCCGGTGTTACTCCGGGCAAGAGGGGACAGGTTCATCTCGGGCTACCGGTATACAACACGGTGGAAGAAGCTGTTCGCGACCAGTCCCCAGACGTCTCGGTAATTTTTGTTCCGCCTCTGGCTGGAGCCGAAGCCATCATGGAAGCGGCCGAGGCCGGCCTAAAACTCATCGTTTGTATAACCGAAGGAATTCCCGTCCTGGATATACTCCGGGCCAAAGCCTGGTTGAAAAAATACGGAGCCGCCTTAATCGGGCCGAATACGCCGGGAGTGATCTCTCCCGGAAAGAGCAAGGTCGGAATAATGCCCGGCCCCATCCACCGAGCCGGACCAGTGGGCCTGATCTCCCGCTCCGGTACCCTGACTTACGAGGCGGTGCACCAGCTGACCAGTCTGGGCCTGGGACAATCAACCGCCGTGGGCATAGGGGGGGACCCGGTCCTGGGGTTAAAATTCGTTGAATTACTGGAAATGTTTAAGATTGACCCGCAGACCGAAGTGGTGGTGCTGATTGGCGAGATTGGTGGTCGAGCCGAGGAAGAAGCCGCCGATTATCTTAAAAAATCAGACTATCCCAAGCCGGTGCTGGCTTATGTGGCCGGCCTGACTGCCCCGCCGGGAAGGCGCCTGGGACATGCCGGGGCCATCATCGAGGGCAGCCAGGGTTCAGCCCGGGATAAAATCAGGCGGCTGGCTGAAGCCGGAGTCACCATCATCGCTAATCCGGCGCACATCGGCCGGATGACGGCCGAAGTCCTCGCCAGAAGATAGCAACCTTTCTCTAACGGGGCCTGAATGCAGGAGCAGCTCCTGGCGCCGAAGGGCCTGATAGTTATAAAAGCCAAAATAAGGCCCACAGCGAAATATTTTGCCTGACTTTCGCCCCATTTTTCGCCCCTGGATGTTCGGTCTGTTTCTTAACCTGGCCGACGACCGCAGCTAACTGTTCGTTAAGGACAAGAGTAAAGCCCAGGAAATATCAATGACTTGCTAATAATTAATCTCACCTTCTCTCTGGTCCCGGTGGGCTCAGCCTCAAGCAGTTTCTAATTATCCTTCAACTGCCGATATTTTATTCCTGATAAAATGATTTTGAGTCAAGCCGCTTCCGTGCTATAAAATTTATGTAGTGCTAATCAGGAGGGTCTTATGAAAAATATCATTCTTATTCAAAGAAATTCATCATCCTGGAGAAAAAAGGCCAGTCTGGTCGGGCTATTTATTTTTGTGGCGGGAATAATACTTGGGGTATCCCCGTTGCTGACCCAGCAGCAGACCTCTCCCCCGCCTCTGACTATCGAAAAGGTCAAAGATAACATCTACCTAATCAAAGGCGGCTCGGGTGCCAACTGTTATTTCATAGCTGGGCCGAAAAGTAATTTGCTGGTTGATGCCAAGATGACGCCGGATTCTTTTCTGGCCATGCTGGCCGAAATCCAGAAGATTTCAGCTAAACCGCTGCTGATGATCATTCTTACCCACAGCGACGGCGACCATGTCAACGGTCTGCGCGGCCTGAACCAGAAAGTCAGGTTGTTAGCCCACCGGAAAACCTATGAAGAAATGCTGCCAGCCGTAGAACAAACCCCGGAACTTAAAGACATTCTTCCTTCGGAAACCTATGAAAACAGCCAGGTTCTTGACTTTGAAGGCACCCGCCTCGAACTCAAGAATTTTGGTCCGGCCCATACCAGCGGCGATACCATCATTTTTATTCCCGGAAGCCGGGTGGCCATCGTTGGCGACCTGATGTTTTACGGTCGCGATCCCCTGATTCACAAGCATAAGAACGGCACCTTCTTCGGCTACTTAAAGACCCTGCAGGCCATGCTGAATTACAATCCGGAAATAGAAATCTACCTGTCGGGGCATGCCGACCCGGCCGGGCGCCAGGAAGCAGCCGGGCTGATTGACAGCTTGAAAGACAAAGAAGCCCGGGTGCGCCAAATGATCGAGCAGGGCCGGACGCTCGATGAAATTAAATCGGCCTTTGGGGTGCAGCCGCCTCCGGCCGGTTCTCCGGTCAGGCGCCCGCCGCTCATTGAGATAATCTATCAGGAAATTATGGAAAAGAAGTAGACCAGGTCTAGCGCTCTGTAAGTTAAAGCCGGGCTGACTGACAGCTAACTTCCTGGTCATGGCTTGACCCGACCATATAAACCGCTGAGGTTTGCCTCATTTAATAAGTTGCCAACATTATCGAACTTATGAAATCATAGTCAGCGCCAGATAAAGGCCGGTCCTATCCGGCTTAAAATTGCAAGCAATTTACTTATGGAGATGGACAGATGAGCCAAGCTTTGAGACAGGAAACTAAGGCATCTCTCCTGATCATGTTAGCCTGGTTGTCACTTTTTCTTTCCTCTTGTGATTCAGGTCAGCAGGCCACAGCGACCGTCAACCAGGAAACCATCACCACCTACCCCTTTTCCGACCCCGACCCCATTCCAGTCTTTGCCCGTTCCTCGCTCTGGGGTTCAGGTTCCAGGATTTACCCCTATTTTGTCTTCAATGGCTTTTCAGCCGAGTCCCGGCTCCAGGACTGGACGGTAGTCCGCCTTAAAAATAAATTCATAGAAGTATCCATCCTCCCAGAAGTCGGGGGTAAGGTCTGGGGGGCCACCGATTTAATCACCGGCCGCCAATTCCTTTATACCAATCGGGTGCTTAAATTCAGGGAAATCAGCCTGCGCGGCCCCTGGACTTCGGGCGGCATCGAATTCAATTTCGGGATTATAGGGCATGCCCCGTCCACGGCCACCCCAGTTGATTACCTGTTGGAAAAGAAACCGGACGGGCGCCTGGTTTGCACCGTGGGCAATTACGACTGGCCCTCGCGCACCCGCTGGCAGGTGGCCATAACCGTCTATCCAGACCGGGCTTACTTTGAGACCAGGGCTCGTTGGACAAATCCCGGTCCTTACCGTCAATCGTATTATGCCTGGATGTGTCCGGCCGTCCCGGTCAGCCCCGACCTGAAATATATTTTCCCGGGAAAATATCAAATAGGCCATGATTATTCTGTCCCCCTGGAACCGTGGCCGATTGAGGCTGAGGGACGGGACCTTTCCTGGTACCGAAATAATAATTTCGGCGGCTCCAAGAGTTATTTTGTGGTTGGCCATTATGAACATTTCTATGGTGGCTATTACCAGGCATCCGATTCCGGTTTTGGCCACCAGGCCCTTTACTCTGACATGCCGGGAAAGAAAATCTGGATCTGGGACCTCAGCCGGGCCGGTGAAATCTGGGTTGACCTCCTGACGGATGCCGATGGCCAGTATACCGAGCCCCAGTCCGGCCGGCTGCTTAACCAATCGGATCACGGGACGTTCTTTCCAGCCACCTCCGATTCCTGGAAAGAACTCTGGTTCCCCTACAGCGGAATAGGGCCGATGGCCGGGGCCGCGGCCGGAGTTGTGCTCAGCCTTAACCCGAAAGATAACGGGCTGGAACTGGGAATCTATGCCCTGGAGAACATCAAGGAGAAAATAATAATCAAGCAGGGAGAAAAGGAAATCCAGTCACAGACTATTTATCTGAGACCGGCCGAGAAGACCAATTTGCACCTGGCCGGAATTTCCAGTTCCGACGACTTGACCATTTATCTGGGCCAGAAAATTATTCACCAGCCCCTCCGGGCCAGGGAACTGTTGCGCCCCTTCAACTTTCACCGCCCGACCGGTGATTCTCCCGAATCTCTCTACCTGGCAGCCCAGACCTTGGAGAATGAAAGGGATTATAGCGCGGCTCTGGATAAATACCGCCAGGTCATAGAAATGGTACCCGACCATCTGCTGGCCCTCACCCGCCTGGCCGAGCTCCACCTGCGCCGGGGAGAATATCAGAAGGCGCTGTCCTGGGCCCGACGAAGCCTGGAAATTTCCATGTATGATCCTGAAGCTAACTATGTTTACGGTCTTGTTTCCCGGAGACTTAACCTGCCGACTGAAGCCCGGGAAAGCTTTGGTTGGGCCAGTCGCTCGCCCGCCCTGTGCCTGCCGGCTTGCCTGCAGCTGGCGGAAATAGCCCTGGCCGACGGTGATTTTTCCCAGGCTGAAGAATACGCCCGTCGGGCGATTAATTACGACCGGGAAAATCCCCTCCCCCTCGAACTACTGGCTGTAGCCCTTCGTCTTCAGCAGCGGAAAAAAGAAGCCCGCCAGGTCTGTCGGCAAATTCTTGAACTTGAGCCTCTCAATCACCTGGCCCGGTATGAACTCTACCTGTTGCAGCCGGACCCTGGGCGCCTGGACGATTTCCGAAAATTTATCCGCAATGAATTCCCGGCTGAGACTTACCTGGAGCTGTCCCTGTTCTACCTGAGAACCGGGCAACCGGATAGATCCGTGGAGCTGCTGTCTCGTTCCCCGGAAAATCCTGAAGTCCTGGCCTGGTTGGCCTACTTGCAACAAGACCCCAACCCGGACAGAAGCCAAGCTGCCCTGGAAAAATCGGCTGTAGCCTCACCCTGGCTGGTCTTTCCTTTCCGCGAAGAATCGATCCCCGTCCTGGAATGGGCTGCCGCCCGGAAGCCAGATTGCTGGAAATTCCGCTATTACCTGGGGCTGGTTTTCTGGCATAAAGGCCGGTTGGAGGAAGCCCGTCAATTGTTTTCTAGTTTGGATGATGCCGATTATTATCCGGTCTTTATCGCCCGGGCTTACCTGAATCCTGACGACCGGGCCGCCGCTTACCGCGACCTGCAGCGAGCCTGGCAACTGGCCCCTGAAGCCTGGCGCACCTGGCATCACCTGATTAAGCATGAACTGGATGAGGGACTCAAGAGCCAGGCTCTGAGCCATTCGCTGGCTGCCCTGGAAAAGTTTCCTGATAATATGTACCTTCAGTCCGATGCCGTTAAAGCGCTGCTCACTGAAGCTCGCTACCGGGAGGCAGCCAACCTTCTGGACAGAATGCAGGTCCTGCCCTATGAGGGAGCCAGCGAGGTTCATAGCCTGTTCGTCCGGACCCATCTCCATTTAGCCCTTGACCTGATGCTGGGAAAAAACTGGAACGATGCTCTGAAGGAAATTGACCGGTCCCGGGACTATCCGGAACAGCTGGGAACGGGCCGTCCTTATGAGCCGGACCAAAGAATCCAGGATTATCTGGAAGCTCTTTGCTATGAAGCCCTCAACCAGAAGGAGAAGGCCCGGAAAAAATACCTGGATATAATCGATTACAGCCGGAAATTCCCGGCCGGTCCTTACGCTGGTGTTGCTCAGCTGGCCGGGAAGAAGGTCGGCCTGAAGGCAAAAACCTGGCCCCAGGCCAGCCTGGCTTCCCTACCCGGAGAGTTCCGGTCAAAAATATTAAAGCTTGCACTTTGAGTAGAAACCGCCTAAAGTTATATTTAGAAATATCAAAAGGAAGACGGACATGAAAAAATTTCTTCTGTTTATTCTGATCGGCTGCCTGATTGTCATGAACATCAGCTGTGCCAGCTGGAGCAAAACGGCCAAGGGGGCAACCATCGGCGCGGCCGGCGGAGCCGTGGCTGGAGCGGTGGTGGGTAAAATTGCCGGCAATACTCTGGCCGGGGCCATAGTCGGCGCGGCCGTGGGCGGAGCGGCTGGAGCTTATATCGGACGGCAGATGGACAAACAAGCTCAAGAGATGCGTCGTGACCTGGAGGGGGCCAAGGTTGAAAGAATAGGTGAAGGCATCAAGATCACCTT
>JANLGB010000108.1:0-1280 GCA_024653405.1 Candidatus Saccharicenans sp. | reverse complement strand
CGGGATTGCTCTTCGATGTCGATAAATATGACCTCCGTCCGGCCAGTCAGGAAAACTTAAAAAGATTGGCTACTATCCTCAATAAGTATCCCGACACCAACATCATCATTGAAGGTCATACCGATTCCACCGGCACCAGGGAATATAACCTGACCCTATCTGAAAGACGGGCCAAAGCGGTGGCCAATTTCCTGGCTCAGCTGGGTGTCCAATCTTCCCGATTCACAGTCCAGGGCTATGGCCCGGACCAACCCCTTGCTTCCAACGATACCCCTGAAGGTCGCCAGCAGAACAGGCGGGTGGACTTGGGAATTATCGCCAACGAGAAACTCAAAAAGATAGCTCAGGAACAGGCGGGCAAGTAACCCAGTAAAGTTTAGCCCAGGGGTAATTTCAAGACCGTGGTGATATCCACCAGGACCTTGGTTCAGAAAGGTTTTGGGCAGACTAGCTTATAATCGGTTTTTAAGTCTTTTCAGGACGGCCCGTTAATCATCTCCAGTTCTTGAAATCAACCAGAGGGAGAGCCGGCTGACTTTCCAGTCGGTAGATGGAGTAATAATCTCCAGCTTCGGGTACCAGCTTGAACATGAAATAACGTATTAAGCCATAGTCTGACTGTGGCTCCAGCAAGCAGGGAATCAGATTGGCCGCGGGCTGCTGGCAGGAGACAAAAAAGTCCCCCCGATTGAGGGGCAATTTAACCTTCTCGGTTTGAACCTCCAGCTTTTCCGGGGCCAGGTAATCAGCCCTGGCCGGGACTATTTCCAGGACTTTATAGGCAACGGCTTCAACGGCCGCAGCCTTCTCCAGCATCTGCACCCTGATTCCATGCTGCCTCAACAGCTCAGCCAGGTCCAGACGGCTACCCGGAATGATATAGCCGGCCGGGCGGCTAACGGCCAGGCGCGATTCCACCCGGGGAAACCAGTTCTTCTCCACCCGGGTTATGATTTTGGCCCCGGCCGGACCCTGGTAAGGAGTTATATCTTCGACGAGCAGATAATCCCCGGCTTTTTTGTCAACCTTCAATATGCCCCGGATACTGGAACTGGTCCTCTCCAGGACTTTCAACTCCAGCTGCGGCCAGGACGGGTCGCGGACATATTCCATCTTCAGGTGAACCTGGTCCTCAGCCGACCTGGATTCTGCTCGGCGCAGCAGCTCAGCTCTCAGGTTCCTGACCATCCTCAGCATTTCCTCGGGCCGTTCAGCCACCACTTCGGCCAGAGCCCTCAGGCCCTGGTACTGCCAGCCAGCCTGGAAGATAGGACTGGCTG
>JANLGB010000107.1:4891-7347 GCA_024653405.1 Candidatus Saccharicenans sp. | reverse complement strand
GAAATGAAGAGCTCTGGGGCCTGGCTGGGCTGCTGCACGACCTGGATTATGAGTTGACCGAGAAGAGTCCCGAGCTTCATACCATTGAAACCGTAAAGATGCTGGCCGAGTACAACCTGCCGGCCGAGGTTATCCAGGCCATCCAGGCCCATGCCGGACGGGTTCCCTGCCAGAGCGCCATGGATTGGTCGATCTACTCGGCCGACCCGACCACCGGCCTGATCATCGCCGCCACCCTGATGCACCCGGACAAGAAGTTGAAGTCGGTTGACCTAGAATTCCTCAAGCGCCGCTACAAGGAAAAGCATTTCGCCCGTGGCGCCAGGAGGGAAGAAATAGAGCAATGCGCCAACCTAGGACTCAGCCTGGATGAATTCCTGTCCATTTGCTTGGAATCAATGCAGGGGATAGACCAGGACCTGGGCCTAGCCTGAAGTTCATAGCAGCTGGCTGGCGGTAGTCATAACGGATATAAGACCTGAAGTCTCCGAATAAAACACAGCTGGGCCCAATTACCCAATCGGTCTAAGATCCTGCTGTCTGAAATTATCCACCAGGTCCAGGCTATTTGTATAGGTTCTACCAACTTTTGCTCCAGCCCAATAGGTCAGGTCGCCCAAGCACTGTCTCCGTTCTTTATTTTTTTCTGGCTGTCCAAAAACAATTAAAAAAGCCCTGTTGCCGACTTCTTTTCATAATAGTTCCAAAAGTTCTTTGGCAAAAATTGTTGCTGGGGCGAAGGCTGTTTTTAATAGTCAACAAGAAAGATTTTTTTTCTTGTCTGTCAATCGGGCCAGGTAGGATTTTCTTGACAGGGATTTTCCAGGTGTGATAACATCCCATGGCATTCATGTGGAAGTTAAAGATTTTTTGGGCGGGGCTTCCTTTGAGTCGGAAGACAGAGGGCGTTTTTTATCTTTTAATCGTTCTTTCCGGCTCCGGTCAATCCTTTCTTCTTAGGCCTATGGGCATTAGCCTGCCACCCCTGAAGAAGCTGGTCAAATAATAAAGTCACGAAAGGAGAAAAGCATGCGTTTAAGGTCAACCAAAAGAGAAAGAATATTTTCCTGTTTTTCCATCTTGAGCCTGATGGTGATGATGCTGGCTGTCATTTCGGGACTCAGGGCGACCGATGTGGTTAACTATGATTTTGTCAAGAAGGCTCCGGAAGCCAGTTGGTACCGGGCAATCTCTTCTGCTGGCCAGCTTCCCTGGAACGGGGCAGATAATGATAGCCGTGGCTTTGCCCGGCACTTGAATAATGCCATTCTGGAAGACGGACAGACCTATGCCCTGGTTCTGCAAACCCACCCTGAATGGAAGAATAACGGCACTATAATCGGGGTCTTTCCCGGGGTCAAAATACCCGCCGGGGCCACTTTTAATGCTACGGTTGGCTTTCTTAAAGGGGCTACTCAAACCGATGGGGTTAAGTTTATCGTCTCCTTGGTGAACAGTTCGGGCGGGGGAGCCGTCTTATTGAAAGAGATAGCTGCAGCCAACGATGGGAAGCTCGACCAGATTTCGGTCGATTTATCACCATACGCCGGTTCAACTGTAGATTTCCGGCTGGCTGTATCAGCCGCCGGCCGTTCGGTCCAGGATTGGGCGGTCTGGGCTTCGGCTGCTATCTATGCTCCCCTGACGGTGCAGAAAGTGACGCCTTCTGTGGAGGCCAGCAAGACCAGAGTTCCTGTGACTCCCCAGCAGAAGCCGGCCGGAGGTATTGACCTCCAACTGGCCAAACCGGCTATTATCAAGACTATCCCCTTAAATCCGGCCGGGATAGCCCCGGCCCGCCACAAGATTGAGGACATCGGTCCCCTGAACATTGAGGAGCCTCTGACCCTGTTGAACCGGGTGTTCAAGGATAACGAGAAACCGAACACCTACTACTACCTTCCCAGAGAAATCAATCTTATCCGGGATAAGGCTGCTGGCGGCTATCGGATAAGCGCGGTCTGGACCAACGACCAGAAAGTTAAAACCACCATGACCCTGAGGGCCAACGTGGACCCGGCTGATGTCAAACTTATGGAGGAAGCTTTGAAGACCGCTCGTGGTCAACAGGCGGTGCTCAAGTCTCTCCCCTATGATGAAGCCTCCATAATAGATATGCAGGGCTGGGAAGACTGGGAAATTGAGAACATCAGGATACCGAGCTTCGGCTCCCTGGAAACAGAATTGCCGATCAACATTGCCATGACTCCTGACACCCTGGCCGAGCTCAAGCCATTGCTGGAAAAGGAAGGCTTGACGGCCGGGATGAAGATTAAGTCCGGAACGGTCGAAAGAGAAATTCCCATCAGAGTTGGCCTGAAATATTTTACCGGCCACTGGTATTCGGGGGTCGATGAACTTGGCTATTCCATAGATGAAAAGAACTCGGTTCTTTATCTCCACGGCGTCAGGAACCTGTCCGATTTTCCGATTAAGGTATCATCGGTCAGCCTGCG
>JANLGB010000107.1:0-4881 GCA_024653405.1 Candidatus Saccharicenans sp. | reverse complement strand
CTGAAAGAAACTATCATCCAGCCGGGCCAGGCCCTGGACCTGGAAGTCCAGTTCGCTCCTAAAGGTTTGCTGCTGGCCGAATACCGCCAGACTTTCCCCACCGCTCCCCCCGCCCCCAAAAAGAAGAGTTCCTTACTGGATAAAGGCCTGGGAGCTCTAAAGGGTGAGCTGGAGAAAAAGCTGGACAAGGATAAAGTCAAAGAAGCCGAGGACCTGCTGGCCAAGGATGAAGTGGCCAAGCCGGCCAGCTCCAAGGTAGATGCCTTCTTCAAACAATATGCCCGCAGCTTCTGGATGGAAATAGAGCCGGATTTTAGCTGCCAGCCCTGCCTGGATAAGATCTGGAGCAACATCGAGGTAGTTTCTTATATCGAGAGGATGAGAAAACTTCAGGTAGAAGTATTGGCCGGCGTTTTTGACCCGGCTGCTTATGATTCACCCCTGGAAGTGGAAAAAGTCCGGGTTGAGATCCGTTCTCCTTATCTCAGTGCTCAGGGCCGGAGCGGTCTGGTGACTGGAATAGATTTCAACAAAAATAAACTCAAAGAACTGGTGACAGTGTATCTGCCGATGTCCAGCGGCGAGCCATTCAACTTTGAATACAAAATCAAGGTTATCCTGAAATCCGGACAGGTGGCTGAGTCAGCCAGCTGGGAAACTGTCACCGATTCTCTGGACCTGACCATAGGCCCTTATCAGGTCAAAAACCTTTTTAATAAATGAAGGAGCTTTAGAGCCAAGGGCGCAGCTTGGGGTCAATGAGGAGGAAATTATGCTGGTAAATGAAATCAGGGAAAATAAGAAATTCAGGGGAGTACTGGTTCTGGCTGCCCTGGCTCTGTTTTGGGCAGCGACTGGTGTTCAGGCTGAGGTACTGCTGGATAGGGAACCGGTTCAAGTCAGCAACGCCCTGCTTTTCCGGGATCATGCTGATGAACATGCCTATCACTATATGCCGCTTTCTCCCCGGCTGGCCACCTGGCCTGACGGCAAGCCCAAATTCAGCTTCATCCAGTATGTCCGGACCGGCAAGGAAATAACCGGCGGTATCGTTCATTTCCTCTGCACTTTTGGCTTGACCCAGGAAGAACTCAAAAAAGCCGAACAGGAACTGACCAGAATAGACAAGGAAGGCAAGATAATCGGGCCGGTAATGTTTACCTCGGGCGAGTTTCATATCATCTCGGCCTCGGCCGGAGAGGGGGGAATATTCAGCCGGAGGATTGTTGGTACGGGCAAGGCTCCCTTGCTGGCCGGTTCCGAAGCAGCCGTTTCCATGGCTCTGACTGAAGAAGGTTCAACCCTGCTGATGGAATCCTTCAAGAAACCCACTTCTGATATTTCCGTTCAATTTGTCATGACCTACCAGGGGTTGACCCCGGCCTACCAGGCGCTGCTGACCGTGGACTGGGATAAAGTCTACGACCACAAAGAGTTTAAGGCCAATGTGGGTAATTTCTTTGTCAGCGCCCAGATTCAAAAAATATATTCAGAATTGAGAGAACAGGGGGCCATCAAGCTGGAGGTTATTGGCGAAGATACCAAGATGGACGAGCTGCTGGATACAGCTTACAACACCATCACTAAAATGATGTTTGAGGCCAAGCCGGTCAAGCCACAAGACATCGGTAAGTCCCAGGCTTCAACCGGTCGAAACTGGCTGGGCAAGCTGTATGGCCAGGCTCACTTCGGCTTTTATCAAAAGCAGGTCAAGCTCTCGGGCAAATATACCGTTGACCTGACCAGGCGCAAACGCGACCAGCGGGAAATTCCCCTGACGGGAAATATCGGAGGCCTTCATCAACAGTACGGTCAGAATCCGGAGTTTTTCGCCGTGGTTGACCTGGACGACCCGACTTTCGAAGAGCGGACGATAAACGTCATCCTGGATGGGGAAGATTTACAGACATTCCAGCAATATCTGAATTTTGCCGGCATCACCTTCAAGAAGGAATACGAAAACGCTGACCTGAAATCCGTCACCGAAGACCTGATTTTTGACCGGACCAAGTTCGGGCAGAACGGCAACAAGCTGTCCCTCAAGTACCGGCGCAAAGGCGACCAGACCGAAAAGTGGCTGGAATACGAGTACAAGCCAATCTGGAGTTATGTCGGCGGCTTGGAAGTGGCTGGCGACTGGGTTAAAACCAGCCAGCCGGTTATCACCCTGACTCCGCCCCACCGCTACAGGTACATCGAAGTTCTGGCTGAAGAAGAGAACATAAACCAGAATGGCATCATCAGGATTGCCGTTCAGTTCAGGCATAAGAATTTCGGGCGCCAACTCCAGAAAGAAATAGTCCTGCGAAAGGGCGAGCCGCTGAACATAAACTACGTTTATTTCCATGAGCCGAATAATCTTGAATACGAGTACAACATCACCTGGTTGTTCAAGGATAATACCCGCGTTTCTTCTGGCTGGAAGAAAGCGACCGCCCCCTTTATCTATGCCTATTATGAAAAGCTCTGATGAAGATGAAAGGGAAGGCTGTTGGCTGGTAAAAAGGCGGCTGGGCTGCTGGTCCTGTTTCTGCTGCAGAGCCTGGTCGGGCTGGTGGCTGACCCAGTCCTGACCCGGCCCGAGACTGTAGCCAACAGGATTATCATTTATCCCGACCACCAGAGTTCAAAAATATTCTATTATGTGCCGAGTTCTCTTCGGCTGAGTCAGACTTTCGGCCAGCCGAATTTTTATTTTTACAAATATGTCTATGTTCGCGACCAGGGGGGAGATACTCCCCGAACGACAGCTGGTGGTGTCCTGACGCTGGCCGTTGAATTTGGAGATGACACAGAATTTTTAAAAAAAGAAAAAGGGGCGGGATTCGAATATCGACCGGTTCCGGTGGAATCGCTGGAGATAAGTTTAAGTTATACTGGTCTGGAAAAGAAACAAGACCAGGAAGAATCAACCGATAAGAAATCCCTGGGTTCGAACAAAGTCCTATGGACAGGGAAGAGCTTTACTTTTCCCCTCAGCCGTGAATCGGCTTCCTTCCTCTGGGGAATATACGAAGAGAAAAAAGCTTCCGGTTTAAGTGTTGAATGCTCTTTTTCTTATGGCGGATATGAGATTAACGAAGAAGGAAAATTCCAGCCCGGGGAAAGAAGCGGCCGTTTTAGCCTTGACCTGCCTGTTTCCATGGAGAAAAATCCAGACCTGTTTCAGGTCATTAACCTGGCCCAGAAGTTCTCGTTCAATTACAGGAAGCTGGGCGTTATCTGCTTTGATTTTGTAAACGGCCTGAACGGAAACATGGTCAAGATGACGGTTGAGGTGGAGAGCACTACCGCCCGGGGCCAGAAAGACACGAAGATGGTTACTTTTTCGGCGGACAGCCAGCCGCAGTACAACCTGGAATTTAACGTTCCGGAGGCTAAAGGTGGAAAATACCGCTACCGGATAATCAGGGTTTATGCTGACGGCCGTTTGGCCAGAAGTGACTGGCAGGAAGGGGAAAACGCCTTTCTTGACCTGTCGAGTTACGAGCTGGTTATAAAAAACGATTAAGGGGCAGGTGAGAGGTAACACAAGATGGAAAAAAAAGAAAGCTGATGCTTGGCTCTTTATTATCAGCGGGCAATAGTAAAACCCATAAATCAGGACCAAGGCCAGAACTTATAAATTTTATACCAGGCCCGTCGCCTGAGTTAATCAGCCCGGAAGGAGGTAAATAATTGTGAAAAAGAAAACCACAGTTTTAATCGGTATGCTGGCGCTTTTTCTGTTAGCGGTGTGGCCACTGGTAGCGGAAGTGGCGGTAGAGGAAGTGGTTCAGGCCGGAAGATTTGTCTTTTACCGTGACCATGCTGACCCCCATAAATATTACTATGTGCCTGACCAGCCGCGCCTGGCTACCAAAAGAGACGGCACTCCCGAGTTTACTTTCATCAAGTACACTAAAACCGATAGCACGACTAAGGGTGGAGTGATTCATTTTCTGGTGACCTGGGGCTTTACCAGCAGAGAGTTAAGCTCAGCCGAGTCAGCTTTGAAGTCAGTAGACCCACAGGCCAAATTAGCTGGACCGGTACCCCTCAAGGAGGGGACATTCCAGATAATCTCAGCCACCGCTGGAGAGGACGGGATTTTTAACCGAAGAATCGTCGGAGAGGGCAAGGCCCCGGTTTTGCCAGGACAGAAGGCGGCAGTATCAATCGCCTTGACAGAGGAAGGAGCCTCGCTTCTCTGGGAGTCTTTTAAGAATCCGACCTCCGATGTTTCAGTACAATATGTTTTGAAGTTTTCTGGTATAACGCCGGCTTTTCAGGCCAAGCTTAAGGTGGACTGGGATAAAGTTTATTCTCAACATGACATAAAAGCGGCGGTAGAAGGGATAGTCAAGGTGGTCAAACTGCGAGCGGACCTGGGTGCCACCTTGGAAGAACTGAGGCAGAAGGGAGCGATCCAGCTGGAAGTCGTAGGGGAAAACGAAAACATGCAGAAGCTGCTGGAAACAGCTTACAACCACATCCTGCAATTGATGTGCGATAAAGTTCCGGTAAGTGCCGGAAGGGCTGTGTCTTCATTGAGAATTCCAGGTGTTGCCCCCGCCAGGGGGATGAGAGTTTGGCCGGCTTTTAATACGGCTGGACTGGGTGCGAGCGAAGACCTAGCCGGATGGTACTATGGAAGCAACTTGGGCGAAAACGCCAGTTTCCGCGGAGGACCTAATGCCGGCTGGAGTATGTTGGAATATGGTCAACCAGAAGATTGCCCGGACAGTGCCAGGCAGCAAGCCAAACTCTTGGAAAATAGAGCCAAATCATTTTTTTCGGCCGGTCAATATCGGGAGGCCGTTGAATATTATGAAAAAGCCTATGCGGCCTGCGCTGACCCCAGCGTATATAAATACCTGGGGTCAGCGCAGGCCGCATAGG
>JANLGB010000106.1:5089-7359 GCA_024653405.1 Candidatus Saccharicenans sp. | reverse complement strand
CACCAGACGACACCGTAGTCATCGCCGTAGTTGCTGGAGCCGCCCCAGAAGGTGCCGTGCTTATGGTCAAAGTAGATGGCGTTAATCGGGCCGGAGGTGTATTTTTTGAAGGAAAGGCGGTAGCCTATCCGCTTGAGCTGCTCGCGCACTTCTGCTGGAGTCTTTTCATTAAGCTCTAACTTTCCCGGGGAGCAATCGTGATTATCAAAAGAGTTCCGCATCTGGTAGCTGGTGATGTTGGCTGCTTCGCAAGCTTCTTGCACATTCATGCCGAACTCCACCACGTTGAGGAAAAATTGCAGCAGGTTCTGGTCCTGGGTGTCCCCGCCCTGAACAGCAAAAGACAGAAAGGGTTTGCCATCTTTCATGGCCAGCCCTGGGGTGAGCGTTGCCCGCGGTCTTTTACCCGGAGCAATCACGTTGAAAGGATTATCAGCTTCATCCAGGACAAAGCTCTGGGCTCTCTGGCTCAGGGCAATTCCGGTTTTGCCAGCGATGACGCACGGAATCCAGGCTCCGCTCGGGGTGAGCGAGACCACCCAGCCTTCTTCATCTGCTGCTTCAATGGAAGTCGTTCCCTGGAAAAAGCTCCGCTCGAGTCGAGCGACGTCTTCTTCTTTGACTGTCCAGTTTTTATTGCTCCATTTTTCTAAGTAATGCTTAAAGGGGTTAGTTTTGCCTTCATAAGGATAAGGGTCACCTGGTTTAACATCCGGGTCGTTAGCTTCCCAATTGATGAGCTTAATGCGGTCGCGAGCATATTCCTTGGAAAGCAGGCCCTTAATCGGCTCTTCCGGCGGAAAATATGGGTCGCCGTAATAAAAATCGCGGTCAGCAAAAGCCAGGTTCATCACCTGATAAAGGGTGTGGATGTACTTGGCGCTGTTGTAGCCCATCGCTTTGAGGTCAAAATTTTCCAGCATGTTCAGGGCCTGGAGCATCACTGGTCCTTGCACCCAGGTGTTGAGCTTGTAGACTTCAATTCCGCGGTAAGTAGTCATAACCGGCTCTTCCAGAAGAACTTTCCAGCGAGCCAGGTCTTCGAGCGTAATGAGTGCGCCGACTTCCTGGCAGGCCGCGACAAAGTCGCTGGCGACGTCGCCTTTGTAGAAGCGGTCATAAGCAGCATAAAGAGCTTCCTTGCGGCTTTTTCCGGCTCGAAGAGCCTGCTCTTCCGCTTCGACGAGCTTTTTTAGCGTGGCGGCCAGGTCTGGCTGCCGGAAAACTTCGCCCGGCTGTGGCGCTTCTTTTTCCTGGCCAGGGTGGGTCAAAAAAAGCGCCCGCGAATATGGCCATTGCTTTATCTTATCTTTATTTTTTTCAATGCGCTCCGAAGTCTCCTTTTCCATCGGATAACCTTCGGCCATCTGGATAGCTGGCTCAAGCACATCTTTAAGCCGCAGCCTACCGAACTCAGCCAGCATGACAATCAGGGCGCCGGGAGTGCCGGGCGTGATGGCTGACAGCGGCCCATCAGCCGGCGGGTATTTGTATCCTTTGGATTTATAAAATTCAGGGGTGGCGCTGGTTGGAGCCACTCCGAGTCCGTTTATAGCAATGACCTTTTTGGTTTTTGGGTTATAGATTAGACCCTGGGTTTCCCCTCCCCAGCTCAGAACATCGTGCATGGTGCAGACTGCAGCCAGCATAGCGCAAGCTGCATCCGCGGCGTTTCCACCCTTCATGTACATCATAGCGCCAGCCGTAGCCGCCATCGGCTTTCCGGTCATGGCTATCCAGTGCCTGCCGTGGAGCACTGGCTTTTCCGTCTTCTCCTGCCCGAAAACCAGCCCGAACAGGACAAACATCAAGGAAGTTAACACCAAGGCGCCTGAAACCCAGCAGATGCCTTTTATGGAAATCATCACAGCCTCCTTCATCTTCTAATTTCAACGCATTTGCCCTGATAAATTCAAGCCCAATTTGTAATTTTCTGCAGCTGCTTCGCCTGATAAATTATCAGCTTAAGGAAATTTCCCTGGCAACACCTTATTGATTAGTCTCAAAAATAAAAACCACCTCAAACAAATGTCAATTAATTTAACAATTTATTTGACAATATAATTGACATTTATTATTATTAATACAGGGAGTAAAAAGGATTTAAATTTAATATCCGTATCCACTTCAAACTGGATACAATGAGGTATCAAAATGAACCCAATAGCCAAGAAAATAAGAGAGCTTAGAGAAAAAAATAATTTTAGCCAGGCCTACCTGGCTTCTTATCTTGGGGTCTCCAGACCGACCTACGTGCTGATCGAACAGGG
>JANLGB010000106.1:257-5026 GCA_024653405.1 Candidatus Saccharicenans sp. | reverse complement strand
AATTCAAGAGGCGCTGAAACTGGCCTCCCTCTTTGGGATGACAGTTGACCAGCTTTTGCAACCTGAATTTTCAGGACCAAGGGTTGTCCTGGAAAAAGCGGAAAATTACGGCCACCCTGAAACCAAGGGAATAAGAATTATTATGGACCGGGCAAATGTGAAAAAATTCAAAGAAGTCTTGCTCTATGTCTTGAGTAAAATAGGAGCCCGACCCAACATTGGCGAAACTGCTCTTTATAAAATTCTTTATTTCATCGACTTTGACTACTACGAGAAGTATGAAGAGCAACTGACCGGTGCTCGCTATCAGAAAAACCACTATGGTCCTACTCCTGTCGAATTAAAAAAAATAATTGAAGAAATGGAAAAGAACCAGGAAATTGAAAGCGTTAAAAGCACATATTTTCGGTATCCCCAGAAAAAATACCTGCCACTCAGAGAACCTGATTTAAGCACCCTTTCTGCCAGAGAAATAAAGCATATTGACGAAGTTCTGGCCAGGCTGGCTGACAAAAACGCTCGGGAGTTGACGGAATATGCTCACCAGGATACACCCTGGCTGGTGCACAAGGATGGCGAAATTATCAGTTATGAAACGGTGTTTTATCGCGATGCGGAACATTCAGTAAGAAACTACCAAGATGAACTTTAAAGAGACCTCTGAATTCCAGAAAGCATTCAAACGTCTTAAGAAAAAATATCTGTCTCTGGACCAGGACCTGGCCGAGTTCAAAAAAGTTCTGGCTGTCTTCCCGGAGGGACGAGGTAAACATTTTGCTCTTTTAACCGAAAAATCAGGTATTAAAATTATCAAAGCCCGCCTGTTCTGCCGCTACCTCAAAGGCGATTCCTTGAGAATCGTCTATGCCTATAACCAACCTGCTGAGTTAATTGAGTTTATTGAACTTTATGCCAAGAACGAGCAAGAAGTGGAAAACAGAACTTTGATAATAAATTATCTTGAAAAAATAGTCTGAGCTCAAAACAGGCATTTAGGCGAGCTGAATTCATAGAGCTGATAAATAAGATATGGCGCATCCGGTATTTTTTTTGGTGCTGATGGAAATAATAATTGCGGGAGCTGGAATCTGAAGATAAATGGTTTATTGATAGAATGCTTAATTACAAGAATTTCAACAACAAAAGCAAAATACTATAGCCCGCTACATACAATAACAACCACCAAAAAATTATCTGCTTTTTGAAAAAATTATTTTCTTCGGTTTTCTCAAAAAACCCAGAAAAGCCTAAAATAAGTTAATCACAATATTTTGTTTATCAAACAAATTTTCCACCCACGCTAAAAGCAATTCATTTGAGGCTAATGTCATCCTATAGGACTCTGTTATAATGATCATAAGAGTTCTCAAAATATCAAATTATTATGACTCATTTCGAGAAAATCAAAGAGCGGGCGGAAAGGCTGAAGAATGAAGTGCTGGCTTTGAGCCTGGCCCTAAAGGACCGGAGAACGCCGCTTTTGGCTAAGATACTCATTGGCCTCACCGTAAGCTATGCCCTCAGCCCGATTGACCTCATCCCCGATTTTATTCCTGTACTTGGCTATGTTGATGACCTGCTTATACTGCCTGCGCTCATCGCCCTTTCTATTAAGCTCATCCCCAGGGAGGTGCTGAATGATTGCCGGGCCCGGGTGAAGGAAGGGCAGGCCATAAACAAGACGCTGGGCTGGGTGGCGGCCAGTCTGATTGTTCTTTTCTGGGCAGTCGTGATAGTATTCATTGCGCAGAAGCTTTTAGCCAAAAAATAACCAGCCTCAATCAAAAAAAGCTTCTGCCAGGAGGAGGAAATGAAAATCAAGAAAGCGATGGCCTGGACCGTGGTCGTGGCCTTAGGAATGAGCTGCCTTATGGTCATGTCGGCCGGAGCCACTTCCGTCGTTACAGGCAAGTTCGTCGGTGTATTGATGGATACCCGAACACCCAGGACCATCAACACCGGTTTGACCCACCTGCGGGTTCTAAGGATCTACGTTTATGACCCGGCCCGGCCAGCCGAGATAGCCTATACCACGGACCAGCTCCAGGCGGATAGACCCGGGGCGTTTTTATGCCAGACAAAATGGCTGATCGGCTTGTCCATTGTTGGAGGCACCTTTACCGCCAGCCACACTATGTTCTCACGCCCCGGAATTTCCTATTATTGGGAAGCCCTCGGCGATTGAAGAACCAACAATTTTAGCGTCATATTCTATTAAGGCAAGCTATCCATCCAGAGCTGACATACCTTTTTATAAAGAATAGATTTATTTTACCTGCCCGTTTTCCTAATCCTGATCACGAAATAATATTAATTAAGGAATTTTCGAAATTAACCCATCTCTCTCAATTCAAATTTTTACTACCTGCGGATCAACTTCAAATATCGGACCTAAGCTTGAGGCGATAACCTCAACTATCCATGGAAGATATTCCTCTCTTTTTAACTTCTGCCTTTTCGATTTATCTATATTTTTTAATTGGCCACTTAATTGTTGACCAAATGTTCTTTCTAATAGGTGCCCAGGAACCAGGAATAAGCCGGCAAAATTGTTGGCTTGAAATTCAAGCTGTCTATAATCTATCTCGTCCACCTCCGAAATGAATCTTTTCCATTGCTCCAAGTTTTTCATCTCTATGTTCAAATAAATCTTCTTATGCAAGATTATGTGACCCAATTCGTGAGCCAAAGTAAATCGATATTGCGGAGTTAAGTTTTCATACAAATATTCATCAACATAGATATTTCTAAGATCGCTGGAAGTAAAAGCGTTTATTTCAAACCTGGCGAAAAGATAAGGAAAAGGAATGATGTTTATTTTATAAACGTTATCAATAATATGTTCAACGGGGATGGGCAGGCTGGATTTACATCCGAATCCTTCAAGACTCTCAGCTGCTATCCTGGCAATTTGCTTGTACGAAAGATAAGCCACTTTCAAAGTAACCGGCAAATTATGTTCTCCTGATCTTATCTATAAGCTCATTGAGCATCTCCCTGGATACTTTTTTACCTCTAATGGTCCTTAAAATAACGGGTAAGGCCTTTAGAACTTCATCATCAAGTAAATCCTTCGGCAATTCCCCCCGGCTGGTGGCTGCTCGATCAAAGAATTCCATCCATTCATCAGTTCCTTTCTTTAAGCCTAGAAACGTGGCATATTCTTCTAATTTCTTCCTTGAGGCAGGTGGGGGCAATAGGCCTCTTTCCAGCTTGCTGACATTCCCGGGATCCAATCCATATTTTTTGCAGAATTCCCTTAAGGTAAACCCCTTTTCTATTCGTTTTTCCTTAAGATATTCTCCAAAAGTCGTTTTTATAGCCATTTGTTAAGCCTCCTGTTGTAAACAATATACAACAGGAGCAGATCTGTCAATGCTTTATCCGTATAAATAGACGACTTTCTTTAGCAAAATTCTCAGTATTATTATTTTGATAAACCCAAAAACGAAAAAACCCTGAAAAACTGTTAGGCTTTTTAAGCCAGAATAATCAAAAATCCTAACGGAGCAAGAGGGTCTTAATCTCGTAGGGCTTAATCTTAAAACTGATTAAATTCCTGCTGGGGCTCAGTTTCTGTCCGGGGCGTTCGAGGAGGTCAGCTTCGTAAACTTCCATCTCTTTCGGGAGTTCCAGCTTAACTTCGGTTTCCTGTCCGAATATTTCGTACAGGCGCACCACAAAACCCGGGCTGCCATAGCCAGTTTCTTTTTTGAAGGCCGTCAGGACGACATTAGCTGGGGAGAGGCGCAGGAAAGCTTTTTCGGCCGGCAAAGTTCCCGGATGAAGCATCGCCTGGTGAGCCCCAAGCGGAATGTTAAACTCCAGGGCCCGTCTGAAGCTCAAGCCATCCTTCCAGTTCCCATCATGGGGGTAGAGAGAGTAAGCCAGCTCATGTGCTCCACGGTCAGCTTCCGGGTCGGGATAAGTAGCCCCGCGGATGATTGACATCCGCATTATGTTATCTTTGACATCAAAACCGTAGCGGGAATCGTTGAGCAGGCTAAGACCAGCTTTTCCTTCCGCATCGCTGATGTCTATCCATTTAATGGCTGGCACTTCTTGGCCGGAAGCCGGCCGGGCAATGGCTCCATAGGGAATCTCAAACGTGGCCACCGGCTTCTGCGTCGCCAACGGAAAAGCCGTCTTCACCATGATATTTCTTTCCTGCCAGTTAAGCCACATCCTGACCTCAACCTGCGGCAGGCCGGCATAAAGCTGAACCTCCTGGATGAATTTAGAGTTACGAAAATCTTGCTCAACCCGGACGGTGGCTCTGACTGGACCCTTCTCCAACACTTCTATTACAGCCCCCTTCTCGCCCAGCCTGGCCAGCGTTTCCTTTAGCCCGATTTCCCAGGCTGACATATTGGGCGGTTCATCGGCTATGGCTTCCAGAACGTTTCCCGGCCCGGACAGGAATTCCCGCCCGAGCCTTTTATCATGCAGGCTTTTCCACCAGCCGGTTTTTGGGTCCAGGGTCAGCTTGATATATTCGTTTTCCAACCCATTATTCGAGGCGGTCAAGGACGTCTTGTATTTCCCAGAAGAATCAACCGCCACAGCCCGAAAAATCTTATAACCCAAAGAAGGCACCCTGTCGGCGATGAACAGAACTCTGACTTTCCATTCAGCCGGCCCGTTTTCCCGAAGGGGTTTCAGAGTCAGGTCTGGCTCACCTCGGGACTTTTCTATCCTTAGCACCTGAGACGGTATTTCAGCTCCGGCGCTGTCGAGAATTCTTATGCTTTTTACCGGTCGATTCAGGA
>JANLGB010000106.1:0-247 GCA_024653405.1 Candidatus Saccharicenans sp. | reverse complement strand
TTCAGGATTAGCTCGCCTTCGACTGGCTCGGTTCTCTCCCAGGGCAGTGAATTATAGACCACAATCGGCCAGCCTTCGCCTCGGGTGTCAATCAGACTTGAAATAGCTTCCAGGGAAAAATCCAGCGCCCGGCATGCCCTCTTTTCCGCTTCCCGGTAATAAGTCATCACCTCCTCATACACGGGGCCGATGCTGCTACCATCAAGAATGTCATGGAATTGATTTCTCAGGACCACCTCCCAAGCTT
>JANLGB010000105.1 GCA_024653405.1 Candidatus Saccharicenans sp. | reverse complement strand
CAGGAAGAAAAATATAGATTTCAATGATGGGTAATGGTGAGATGGGGAT
Source organism: Candidatus Saccharicenans sp. (assembly GCA_024653405.1). Classification (GTDB taxonomy): domain Bacteria; phylum Acidobacteriota; class Aminicenantia; order Aminicenantales; family Saccharicenantaceae; genus Saccharicenans. Next base: position 7,362 of record JANLGB010000105.1, on the reverse strand, counting down.
AACAATTTCTTTGATTTTTCAGATGGTCCGTTTAACATTATCGGCTCTCCTTTGCCAATCAGGATAAACTTATTTCTGGATATTTACAATAACCAAAACTGGGGACACCTGCAGGTGTCCCCAGTTCTGGCTAGGAGGTTTCCCCGAGTAAAAGCAAGAAAAATTGTGAAAAGAGGGGACATCTGCAGGTGTCCCCTCTTATAGTTATTGACGGAGTGCGGCTAATCGGGTAAGCTGGATAAAAAGTGAGGAGGAGAGCATGAAGAAGTCTGCCCTTAACCGACGTGATTTTTTGAAGGTCGGGTTAACCGGCCTGGTGACCACCGGTGCAGCTGGCCTGCTGCTGGCTGACGATAAACAGAAAAAACAGGATTCTAAAAAACAGTCCGGCCCAGCTTCCGGGCCACAACCACCCGGCGGCCGCCGCGAAGGTTTCATCTACCGGACGCTGGGGCGGACCGGAGTCGTGCTGCCCGTAGTCTCGATGGGGGTAATGAATTCTGATAATCCGGAGCTGGTCCGGGCCGCCCTGGATTCGGGCCTGGTGCATCTGGACACTGCCCACGGCTACCAGCGCGGTCGCAACGAAGAAATAATCGGCCAGGTGATCAAGGGCCGGCCCAGAGATAGCTTTTTCCTCGCCACCAAAGTCCGGGAAGGAGACAGATTCCTGGAAATGGTGGATATCAGCCTGCAGCGGCTGGGCCTGGATTACGTGGATATCCTCTACCTGCACAACCTAAGCCAGCGCGACAACGTCCTGGCCGAGGAAAACCTGAAAGTCATGGAACAGGTCAAAAAATCTGGCAAGGCCCGGTTCATCGGCCTGTCCACCCATGCCAACGAACCTGAGGTTATCAGGGCGGCCATCGAAGCCAGGATATTTGATGTAGTTCTGACCGGGTATAATTTCAGGAAAAATTATATTAAGGACCTGGATGCAGCCATCGCTGAAGCTACTGCTACCGGCGTGGGCATAATTGCCATGAAAACCATGGCCGGTGCTTTCTGGGATAAGCAAAGGACCCAGCCCATCAACACCAAGGCCGCTCTCAAATGGGCTCTGAACAACCCCAACATCACCACGGCCATCCCCGGGATGACCACCTTTGACCAGCTCAAAAGCAACCTGGAAGTGGTCAAAGACCTGAAGCTGACGCCGGAAGAGCTCTATGACTTAAAAATAGGAGAGACAGCTGGGCTGGCCGGGCTTTACTGCCAGGGTTGCCAGCGCTGCCTGCCACAATGCCCCAAGGGCCTGCCCATCCCCGAAATGATGCGGGCTTATATGTATGCCTACGGTTACAAGAACCTGGCCGCCGCCCATGAGCTGGTAAGTTCCCTGAACCTGCCGGATAATCCCTGTGCCGGCTGCTCCAGCTGTTCGGTCAACTGTGCCTTCAGGTTCGATGTCCGCGAGCGGCTGGTTGATATCAACCGGCTGAAATCGGTTCCGACTGAGTTTTTTGCCTGATATCTATCAGAGCTTAAAGAGTAAACCAGCGGGAAGGTCCTGCTCCGAGCTGAATCGATTAAGGCAGGTCTTAAGCTGGAAGAAAGCTGAAGCCCAAGAAGCGATCCGCCTTCTAAAATCATACTAATTCAGCAGGACAGGAATTGAATAGCCCGGTTACGGAGGCCGAAATAAACCCCAGTTTTTGTTATCTTCCCTTCCCCATTAATGGCCGCTGCGGCCGGCGGCTTGTGACCTGATATGAGACCACTCGCGCTAACTCAGGTTGCTAAAAGCCTTCAGTTTGGCTCATATCAAGCCCGAAGAGCCGAGCTCCGGAAACTTTCAACTTCCATTAAATCATGCTCATTGATGAATAGATTTCAGAGTCCTGTCTATGACCAGGGCATTGCCGTAAGAATCCTTGAAATCCAGGAGCGGTTCAGTCCGGCCGCCGATAGCCTCCCCGAAATGTTCTATCATCAGCTGGAACTGGTCAACAGGCTGAAATCTGAGGCGTTCGGTCTTATCTTTAGCGTTCAGAAGGATCTCGGTCTCAAAGTGCTTGGCCGAGAAGGCGCGGTCGAGAAAAATTCTTCCCTCGCTACCGGAGATTTCCAGGGTACTCTGGAAATCCAGCTCAAAGCTGCAGCTCAGCAAAGCCTGGCGGTTTCTGGGAAAAGGGCAAAGAAGAGAAGTGGTCAGGTCGATTCCGGTCTGGTCATCCAGATGAGCGGCAGCCTGGATTTTTTCCGGCTCAGCCTGAAAGACCAGCCGGGCGGCATTGATGGTGTAACAGCCGACATCGTACAGAGCCCCACCGCCCATTTCTGGGGACCAGCGATAATTGCTGCGGTCGCGGTCGAAAACAAAGGCGAAAACCGCCCGCACCAGCCGCGGCTGGCCGATGGCCCCGGAACGAATCAGCTCCAGCGCCTTTCCAAGTCTCGGGTGGAACCTGTACATAAAACCTTCCATCAGCAGCCGGTTGTTCTTTTTGGCTTCAGCAAACATTTCCTCGACCTGGGCCGAGGTCAGGGCCAGCGGCTTTTCGCACAGGACGTGCTTTCCGGCCCGCAGGGCGGCGATGGTTAAAGGATGATGGAGATGGTTGGGTAACGGGTTGTAGACGGCTTCTATCTCCGGGTCGGCCAGAAGGTCCTCGTAGGAGCCATAAGCCCGTCTCAGCTTGAACTTCTCGGCCCAGGCCCTGGCTTTTGAGATGTCTCGGGAAGCGATGGCCACCAGTTCGGCCTTCCTGGATTTCTTGATGGCCGGAATGAAGGTAGTTTCGGCTATGGCCGCTCCACCCAGAATTCCCCATCTGACCTTTTCCATCATTTTCCTCTCTCCCTCCTCTAATCTCAAATTGAAGGGAAGGCCTCGAAGGCACCAGGCCATCCCAGTTTCTGGCCGTTACCTTTATCTTTCATCTTATCAGATTATCAAGGCTGATTTCTTTTTTGGGCCTGTTCCCTGGCTGGTACCGGCCCGGCTTTTCTCCAGCCTCTCCTTCTCGGCCTTATGATGATAGCTGCCGGCTTAAAGCCCGAGGTAAATTCTGGTTTGAACCCATTCTTTCGCGGCCATATTTTAGCCGCGGCGACAATATATGAATGAATGTTCATATATTTGCGGTTGGCAAGTCTTGACCGGCGACTGTTTCCCTTCGGCCCCTCAGAAAAATTGGGGAATGAGTATTGTGTCCCCCGTTTAAAAGGACTTCATTTTTTTCAGGAAGGTGCTGTCGACCTCGCAGCCCAGCCCGGGCTTTTCCGGCAGATAGATCGTTCCCCGGTCCACTTTGATCCCGTCAACAATCGGGTCAACCTTATGCTCGGAATTGCCGTCCAGGTCAGCATAGACAATGTTTTTCTGGCTGGCCACCAGGTGAGCGGCAGCCGTCAGCCCTAGCCTGGTCTCCAGCATGCAGCCGACCATGCACTTGATGTTGGCTGCGGCGGCCACGTGGGCAATCTTGAGCGAATTCAGGATGCCGCCAGCCTTCATCAGCTTGATGTTGAAATAATCGCAGGCCTCTTCCTTGATCAGCTTGATGGCATCAGCCGGTCCGAAGAGCGACTCGTCGGCCATGATGGGCACGGGCGACTGGGTGCGGACCTGTCTCAGCCCGTAAATATCCGAATCCTTGACCGGTTGTTCGCAGAATTCAATCTGGTAGGGTTCCATTCGCTTCAGGGCCGAGATGGCCTGCGAGACCGACCAGCCCTGGTTGGCATCGATTCTGAGCTTGATTTCAGGTCCGATGGCCTGCCTCACTGCCTGCACTCTTCTGACATCTTGGTCAGGGTCTTCCCCGACCTTTATCTTGATCTGGCGGTAACCCAGGGCCAGGCTTTCTTTAACGCTGGCGGCCATCTTTTCCGGCGTATTGAGGCCGGTAGTCAAGTCGGTTTCAAAGCTCGAACGGTAGCCGCCCAGGAGCTTGTAAAGCGGTAGCCCAGCCACTTTGCCCAGCAGGTCATAAAGGGCCATGTCAAAGGCGGCCACCGCGCTGGGATTGGCGTGGACGATATTCCCGATTCCCTCAATCAGGCCCTCGATATTCAACGGGTCCTTGTCCAGCAGTATCTCCCGGATGGCCCTGGCCGCGGCGATGTTGCTGTCCTGGGTTTCCCCGGTAATCGGCGGGAACGGGCAGGCCTCGCCGATTCCATACAGCCCGCTGTCGGTGATTATCCTGACCAGGACATCGTTGGCCGCATACATGGTGCCGATGGAGATGCGGAAGGGCTCCACCAGGGGCACATCGAAACTGAAAATCTCGACCTTTTTGATCTTCATCTTGCGGGCTTCTTCCCGGGCGGCGGCCAGCCGAGGTGAAGCCCAGGCCAGCTGGTCGGCCATGGCCGCGGAAACCGCTCCCAGCCCGAGAAATTTGAGGAATTGCTGACGGCTGATTTTCATTTCCAACTCCTTGCTCCGGCTTAACCGGCTTATTCCTTCTTAGTCATTTAATTATTTCGTCAGTAGGCCGGTTTTCCTGTTTAGCTGTTTTGTTCTCTTTTTTACTTCTGACTTGATTTTAAGAAAAATCGCCCCGAAGCTCAAACGAAAATTTCGGCCTCGTCGGGCCCTTCTCTTTTTGACGTGGCCGGGATTAATTCTTATCATAAATTCATCCGGCGATTCCGAGGAAGAAGGTGGCAGGGAAGTTAGCCCGGGCAAGGGAGGTTAGTCGTTCTCTCCCGCTCGTCTCATCCCTTCCCGGACTAAAAGCCGTTTCCACCGGCAGCCTAGAATATTTATCGGTCCTATTTTCAGCCTCAAACCAGGTCTTTGCTTTTTTCCTGAAGCTTTTATAAAACTATGAATGAATTGTATCTTGAGAGGGGGAAGCCATGAAAAAAATAATCTGCCTGATTCTCCTGGTGCTGTTAATCGGGGGGCTGGCTGCCTGCAAAAAGGAAAAGGCCCGGCCCGAGGTGTCCATGGAACCGGACTGGTATAAATACATCTCGGCCCACACTTCGGGCACAGTTCCCCGGCGGGCCAGAATCAGGGTGGTCTTTGTGTCTGAGGTCGGCCGGCCGGGCGAGGAGCCTTCCGGACTGCTGGAAATCACCCCGTCTGTTCCGGGGAAACTGGAATGGGTCACCAACCGCATCCTGATGTTTGCTCCAGCGACTGAACTCAAACCCGACACCCAGTACACGGCCACCGTCCATCTTAATAAGATAATGAAGCTGCCGAAGGAGTATGTCCGCTTCGTCTTCAGCTTCCGGACGATCAAGCCCCAGATGGAGATTAACATCGAGGAGCTTTATACGGAAGACTATTCCCGCCCGGAAATAATGACTTTAAAAGGCCAGCTCCTCACCTCCGACAAGGAGGAGCCGGCGCCGGTGGAAAAAGTCCTTCAGGCCGAACAAGAAGGAAAAAACCTGGAAATAAGCTGGAGCCATTCCGGCGACGGTACCAATCATTATTTTTCGGTTAAAAATGTCATCCGGGGCGAGGAACCTTCTACCGTAAAATTAAAATGGGACGGCCACCCGCTCAACGTCAGCGATCAGGGTGAGCGCCAGGTGGGAATCCCGCCGCTCTCCCAATTTGACCTGGCTTCAGTGATAGCCGTCAGCGAAGCAAACCCCCATATCCTGATAAGGTTTACCGATGTTTTAGACCGCAACCAGAACCTCAAGGGTTTGATCCAGGTGGAGAATACTCCCCTAACCTTTGAGATCGAGCAGCATATGATCAGGGCCTACCCCTCACGGCCTTTGCGCGGGACAGTGGAGGTAAAAATTTTCCCGGGAATCAGGAGCCTGGCCCGCCGGACTTTCAACCGGGAAGAAACCCGGTCGGTGGTGTTTGGCATGCCCCCGCCCCGGGTCAGGTTTGTCGGACAGGGAACCATCCTGCCCCGGAAAGACCGCCTGACCGTTCCCATCGAAGCCATCAACCTGCGGTCGGTCCAGGTTACGGTCTTCCAAATTTTCAGCCATAATATCCCTCAATTTCTCCAGGTAAATAGGCTGGCCGGTTCGCGGGAATTGGCCAGAGTGGGGAGATACCTCTGGCGTAAAACCATAAAGCTGTCCGATGACCCGGAGGTTACTTCCCGCTGGACCCGCTACGACCTGGACGTTACTCCGCTCTTCCAGGAAGACCAGGGCAGCATCTACCGGCTGATTCTGTCCTTCAACCGGAATAACTCAACCTATTCCTGTCCTGAAAGCGACCAGCCAGTCAGGACCGAACCACCATTAAAGGACCAGGAAGGAGGGGAATCCGAATATTATTACTGGGACGAAACCTATGGCTACCCCTACCTGCCCGATGGTTGGCTACATCGCAACGACCCCTGCCACGATGCCTATTATAATCCCCACCACAACCCCCAAGCTGTTGTCGGTCGTAATTTCCTCAGTTCCAATCTCGGCCTAGTGGCCAAGCTGGAAAAAAATAACCGGCTTCACCTGGTGGTGACCGACCTCCGGACCGCTCAGCTGCTGTCGGGAGTCAGGCTGGAAGTCTTCAATTTCCAGCAGCAGCTGCTGGCCTCGGCCGACGGCAACGGTTTTGCCCTGTTTGAGCTAGCCCAGAAGCCTTTTCTGGTCGTGGCCAGGTCGGGTCGGGACCTCGGCTATTTGCGGCTTGGTGTAGAGACAGCCCTCAGCCTGAGCAGTTTTGATGTCGGGGGAGAGACAGTCAAGAAGGGAATAAAGGGTTTCATCTACGGCGAGCGTGGAGTCTGGCGGCCGGGCGATGACCTCTACCTGACCTTTGTCCTGTTTGACCGGGAAAAGCAACTGCCGGCAGACCATCCGGTGGTGATGGAATTCTATTCGCCCCAGGGACAGCTGGACCGAACGCTGAAACCGCTGAAATCACTGGGCAATTTTTATGCCTTCAAGATTGAGACCGATGAAAAAATACAGACAGGCGCCTGGCAGGCCAGGGTGCTGGTGGGCGGGTTGACCTTCAGTCGGACGGTCAGGATTGAAACGGTCGTGCCCAACCGCCTGAAAATAGATTTTCAAACCGGCAAGGAAGTCATCACCAGTAAAGACTTGCCACTCCAGGCTAGCCTGAGCTCCCAGTGGCTGCACGGTGCTCCGGCCTCCAACCTGAAATTCGATGTCACGGTGCGCCTGTCTTCCCGGAGGACTACCTTCCCCCAGCATCCCGACTTTGTCTTTGATGACCCCTCCCGGGAATCCATTTCCGGCGAGGAATCTCAGGTCAAAGGGCAGCTCGACCAACAGGGTCGGGCCCAGGTGAAACTGGACCTGGAACCGTCGGCTGCGGCGCCCGGTTCGCTGGAGGCGGCCTTTGTCACCAGGGTCTTTGAAGAATCGGGCGATTTCAGCCTGGACACCTTCAGCCAGGTTTTTCAAAGACCCTGGTGACAAAGGCCGCCTCCAGCGAACCGGGCGCCGCAG
>JANLGB010000104.1:2389-7500 GCA_024653405.1 Candidatus Saccharicenans sp. | reverse complement strand
CCAAGACTGTTGTTCCGTCCTGGGTGATGTCGTATTTCTTGACCAGGCCGGGATTCTTGTCGGGGTCGATGAATTCGTACTTGATTTTGGCCGAATGGTAAGCGTAGTTCTTGAGCAGGTTTTCCATGGTCTGGCGGCTGACGTTGCTATCGCGGAAGAAGGGCTTGAGCACCACTTCCTGCTTCAGGTTCTTAACCACGTTGACCGACTGTTCCGACAGGCTGTGAATTTTGGCCGCAGTGAAGTCCAGCCGGTAATGATGCCGGGCCAGGAAGAAATTGAGCACCACCAGGATGGCCAGGACCAGAATGATGATCAGCATCAGGTTGCTGGAATAGATGAAGGAGCGGCGCTTGAGCCCTTCCTTGAGCGTCGACAGGTTGAGGATGAGATAAAGCGCCAAGCTGACGATGCCCAGTCCGCCACTGACCCAGGCCGCCGTCCGGTACTGGGGCCAGACGGCCAGGATGACGATGGCCAGAACCAGAAGTCCCAGGCTTATGTAATTAAGAGAAATCTTCAGCCAGTTCATGGTTTCACCTCCAGCGCCGGAATTGAATTACCGAATGGGTCAGGAAAAGTCCGAAAAAGGCGAAGCTCAGGTAGTAAACCAGATCGCTGGTATCCAGCACCCCCTTGGTCAGCCCGTCAAAATGTTCGAAAAAGGACAGGTAGTTCAGGACATCCTGCCACAGCCCGCGGGCCGAATAGGCGGCCCAGCTCAGCACCCAGAACAGGAGCAGACTGCCAAAGGTCAGCACGGCCGAGACGATCTGGTTTTCAGTCAGGGCTGACCAGAAAATTCCCAGTCCCAGGAAGGCCGCCCCCAGCAGGAACAGGCCCAGGTAGCCCAGCAGGTAAGGCACCGGTTCCGGGTTGCCGTAGATAAAAGTCAAGATGGTGGGAATGGCGCTCAGCCCGAGCATGGCCAGCAGGACAATCAGGGCCGCCAGGTACTTGCCCAGGATGATCTGGATGACGGACACCGGGGAGGTTAATAGCAGCTCTTCCGTGCCCATCTTCTTTTCTTCCGAAAACAGCCGCATCGAGACCACCGGCAGCATTAGCAGCAGGATGATACTCAGGTTATGAAAGAGCGGGGCAAATACCATCTGGTTGATGTTGATCTGCTGGAAATAGTAAGGGTTCTGGGACATCTGCAGGGCCTGGGTATTAAACCACCAGACCAGGCTGTAAAAGAAAAACCCCGACAGCAGGCTGAAAATGGCAATGACTATGTAGGCAATGGGGGAGGTAAAATAGGAGACCAGTTCTTTCTTGGTGATAGACCAGACGGGACTCATTGTTTCATACCTCCTGAGACGATTCTCAGATAAAGTTCCTCGATGTTCATGGCCAGGGAGCGCATTTCCTTGATTTCCAGGTTCCGCTCCAGGCAGGACCTCAGGATCTGGGTCCTCAAATCCTGGCCCCAGGGCCATTCCAGCCGGATTTCGGTGCCCTCCACCGCGGCCGCTTTGAGGCCGGGGAGCTGTTGCCGGAACAGGCCCAGGATTTCTCCGTCCACCCGGTCCAGTTTCAGGTAGACCCCGTCGTTCTGGCTGTAGCTCCTGGCCAGTTCTTCCAGCGAACCCGAAGCCATCAGCCGGCCTTCGTTGATGATCACCACCCCGTCGCAGACCTCCTTGACCTCGGCCAGGATGTGGGAGGAGAGCATCACCGTGTGTTCGCCCTTGAACGATTTGATCAGGTCCCTGATTTCCTTGATCTGGGCCGGGTCGAGGCCGATGGTCGGCTCGTCCAGGATGACCACTCGGGGGTTATGAATCAGGGCCTGAGCGATTCCTGTCCGCTGCTTGAAGCCACGGGAGATATTCCTGATGAGTCTCTTCCTCACCGGCTGCAGGCCAGCAATCTGCACCGCCCGGTCGATGGCCGCTTTCTTCCGGCTGGCCGGGACCCTTTTTATCTCGGCCACAAATCCCAGGTAGGACTCGACCGTCATCTCGGGATAAAGGGGCACCGTTTCCGGAAGATAGCCAATCGATTGCTTGACGGCTTCCGACTGCTCGAAGACGTCGTAGCCGGCGACCGAAGCCCGGCCGGCAGTGGCCGGAAGGTAGCCGGTCAGGATACGCATGGTGGTGGTCTTGCCGGCGGCATTGGGACCCAGGAGACCCCAGATCCGGCCTTCTTCCACCCTGAAACTCAAGTCCTGGATGGCTACCAGGTCGCCATACTTCTTGGTCAGCTGTTGGGTTTCAATCATCGGCCAACCTCCTTTTGAGTTTGAATGCCTCAGACGAGAAAATGGTTACATTTTCTCTGGCACCTGGATACCCATCAGGTGGAGAGCCTGACAGAGTATCTCATGGATGAAATGTATGGTCAGCAATCGCAGATTCTGCCTCTCCTGGTCTTTCTCTGCCAGCACCGGGTAATGATGGTAATAGGAGTTGAATTTCTGACAGAGGTTAAAAGTATACTTGGCCAGCCCGGAAAACTCCAGGGTGGCTATGGCCCGCAGCACTTCTTCGTCCAGCCCGCAGGCATAGACCACCAGGTCCCAGAAATCCCGGGCTTCATCCCCGTCCAGGGCCGACAGGTTGACCTGGTCCGGGCTCAGCCCGGCGATGAATTCCTGGAAGCTACGGTCGAAGCGTTCCTCGAATTTGCGGAAAATGCTGCGCAGCCTGACTGCCGTGTACTGGAGGTAAGGGCCGGTTTCACCCTCGAAATTTAGAGCTTCGTCAAAATCAAAGACCAGCAGTGAAGTCCTGGCGTACTTGAGCATGAAGTAACGGACGGCCGCGGCCGCAATCTGCCGGGCAATTTGTTGTCTGGTGGCCAGGGTCAGGTCCGGGTTGCGCCGGTTGACCTCTTCCAGGGCTTTTTCTTCCAGCCGGTCGAGCAGGTCGTCGGCCTTGATGCCGACCCCTTTGCGCCCGGATACTTCCAGAAAGGCTTTGTCCTTATCTTCTGCGGCCAGGTCAACCTTGATCTCAGCCAGGCTGCGGGGCGAAAGAGCCACCATCTCGTAGGAAAAGTGAATTGATTTTTCAGCCTGCTGCTGGTAACCCAGAGCTTTCAGGCCCTGGACCACGACCTTCTGGAGATAGGACTGACGGACATCGATGACGTTGTAAACCTTGCTGCCGGCCCCGAAATGTACCTGGTGGGCGGTGGGACTGGCCGTTGAAATCCAGACTGTCCGGCCGTTGTCTTTGAGGAATGGTTCATAATAGAAATCCTGGCCGAGCAGCCCAAATTTCCACAGCTGGTAAGCAATATCCTTGCCGACGTAGGTGACCGTACCATCGGAGCGGACGATGATTTTTTCCCGCTCCGGTTCATCCTCCAGCGGCATGACCCAGCAGCCGGCCGTTTCACCAGAAGTGGAATAATGAATGGCTCCGCTGTCCCTGAGCCGGGCAAAAGCCTTTTCCCAGAACTTCAGCCGTAGGATGCTGCTTTCGCAGGGCAGAACGTCGTAGCTGATGTCGAGCCTCTTCATGGTGGCCAGGTGAGCTCGGAGGATGCGGCGGGAAACCTGAAAAGCAAAGTCGGCTTCCGGCGATTCTCCGTGTTCAATCTTTTTCAGGATGGCCGCCTTGCGGGTCTGGGCTGCCTGGTTTTCGGCCAGGTAGCGGGAAACCCTGGTGTAGAGGTCCCAGCAATAATAATCAAACCGGCCCTCGACGCGTTCCAGGTCAGCCAGGGTTTTTTTCTCCAGTTCCATCAGCCCGAAAACCACGTCCACCACCTGGACCCCGGTGTCGTCAATGTAGTTCTGAACTTCAACTTTTTCGCCTTTGTACCTCAGGCAACGGACCAGGGTATCACCCAGGCAGGCGTTCCGCAGGTGGCCAACATGGGCGGCTTTATTGGGATTGATATTGGTATGTTCGACTATGATCTTGGTTTCTTCCGCTTCCAGCCCGGTTTTTCTCAAACTGGAGTATTTTTCCCGGAAGAATTTCTGCCGGTCGAGATAGAGGTTGATGTAGCCGGCCCCGGCCACCTCGACCCGCTCCAGGCCCTCGATTCCGGACAGCAGTTCGGCCGCCCGGGTGGCTATGACCCGGGGACTGGTTTTCAATTTCCTGGCCAGGGGGAAGGCCAGCGACAGGGCCAGGTCGCCCAGCTTCTGGTCGGGCGTCGGCGTCAGTTCCAGCTCGGCCGGACTGACCGGGAATTCCGGGCTCAACCGGGCTAGGATTTTTTCCTTAAGTTCTTTCTTAGTTCTAAACATCGTGAAACTAATTATAACAAAAATATGCGGGCTAACAAGTTGCCGTTAAACTTGCAAGAAAGGCGCCATTTGTGATACTAATTTAGCTTAGTTTTATTATATTAAAGGAAAGGAATCATCATGAAAAAAACCAGATTGAATGCCGTTCATAAAGAGGCTGGAGCCCGGATGGTGGAATTCGCCGGTTTTGAAATGCCGGTCGAATACAGGGGAATCATCGACGAGCACCTGGCCGTCAGGACCCGGGCTGGCCTGTTTGATGTCAGCCACATGGGTGAAATCATAGTGGAAGGACCGGAGGCCTTGGCCTGTGTCCAGTATTTAACGCCCAACGACGCCGGCCGGCTGGCTCCGGGCCAGGTCCAGTACACGGCCCTGACCACCCCGGAAGGGACTTTTGTGGATGATATGCTGGTTTATTGCCTGTCTGTGCCCGACAAGTATCTGCTGGTGGTCAATGCCGCCAATACTGATAAAGATTTTGCCTGGGTCAAGGAGAAAGCCGCCGCTTTCCAGGTCGAGGTGGTCAACCGGAGCGATGAGCATAGCCAGTTAGCCCTTCAGGGACCGCTGGCCCAGGAAATCCTGCAACCGCTGACTGACCTTGACCTGAGCCAGATGAAATTGTTTACTTTTGCCTTTGGCCGGGTGGCCGGTGTCGACTGCCTGGTTTCCAGGACCGGTTATACCGGGGAAGACGGTTTTGAAATCTACACCCTGGCCGAAAACCCCGAGGTCATCTGGAAAGCCATTATAGCTGAGGGAACGCCCAAAGGCCTGCTGCCGGTCGGCCTGGGAGCCAGGGATACCCTGCGTCTTGAAGCCAAGCTGATGCTTTACGGCAACGACATCAGCGACCGGACGACCGTCCTGGAAGCTGACCTCAAGTGGATCGTCA
>JANLGB010000104.1:0-2379 GCA_024653405.1 Candidatus Saccharicenans sp. | reverse complement strand
TCAAGTTCCAGAAGGGCGATTTTCTGGGCAAGGTCGCCCTGGAGAAACAGCTGCAAGAAGGCTTGAAGAGAAAGCTGGTCGGCTTTGAGGTGGTGGACAGGGGCATCGCCCGGCCGCATTATCCGGTCTTTGCCGGCGGCCGCCAGGTGTCCGAGGTCTGTTCCGGAACATTCGCCCCCTACCTGAAGAAAGCCATCGGCCTAGTTTACCTGCCGATTGAATTCACCGAGGTCGGGACCGAGTTTGAAATCGGCCTCAAGGACAGGAGGCTTAAAGCCCGGGTTATTCCGACTCCTTTTTACAAGAGAGAAAAAAAATAACCTGAAATTTGAATAATTATCAGGACAAAGGAGGAATTCATGTATCCTGACAATCTTTATTACACCAAGGACCACGAATGGCTCCGAGTGGAAGGCGAGGAAGCGGTGATGGGCATCACCGACTTCGCCCAGAAGCAGCTGGGTGACATCATCTACGTCGAGCTGCCCCAGCCGGGCAAGGTGCTAGAAGCTCACCAGCCGGTCGGCAGTGTCGAATCGGTCAAATCTGTTTCTGATGTCTATTCCCCGATCTCGGGCGAGGTGGTGGCAGTCAATTCCGAGCTGGCTCAGACTCCAGACCTGATCAACAAGGATCCCCACGGCCAGGGCTGGATTGTCAGGCTGAAAATCAAGGACAAATCGGAAATCAATAACCTGATGAAGGCCGCCGATTACGAAAAGTATTTGGAAGGCCTGGAACACTGAATCTTGCTTCTTCTGTCCGGCCTACCGGACGGGAAGACGGGAGTGAACTAAAATGAGTTATATTCCTATCAGCGATCAGGACAAAAAGGAAATGCTGGCCCGGATCGGGGTGGAGGCGGTGGAAGACCTTTTCTGCTGCATCCCGGAGAAGGTCAGGCTGAAGGGCCTGCTAAATCTACCCGGGCCGCTGTCCGAGCCGGAAATCCTGGAATACTTTGAGGAGCGGGGGCAGAAGAATGGCTACAACCGTTACCTGTCCTTCCTGGGTGGGGGAGCCTACGACCATTTCATTCCGGCCGTGGTCGATTACCTGAGCAGCCGGGGTGAGTTCGTTTCGCCCTACACCCCCTATCAGCCGGAGGTCAGCCAGGGAACTCTCCAGGTTATCTTCGAGTTCCAGACTCTCATCTGCCAGCTGACCGGCCTGGATATTGCCAATGCTTCTCTCTATGATGGAGCCAGCGGTGCGGCTGAAGCGGTGCTGATGGCCTACCGGGTAAAAAATAAGAAGCGGCTGCTGGTGGCGGCTAACCTGAATCCCCAGTACCGGCAGGTCATCTATACCTACACCAGGAACCTCGGACTGGAAGTGGTGGAAATTCCCTATGACCGGCTGGGTCGGGTTGACCAGAAGGGGTTGGAATCAGCCCTGAATTCTCACACTTCTGTTCTTCTCTGCCAGTCGCCCAATTATTTCGGCGTGGTCGAAGACCTGAAGACTCTGGCCCAGATGGCTCACGGTCATGAGGCCTTGCTGGCGGTGGTTGTGTCTGAACCACTTTCCCTGGGCCTGCTTGAGGCCCCCGGAAAGCTGGGCGCGGATATTGTGACCGGGGAAGCCCAGTCTTTCGGCCTGCCGTTAAGTTATGGCGGACCCTACCTCGGGTTCATGGCCTGCCAGAAAGAATTTGTCCGGCAGCTGCCTGGAAGGATTGCCGGTCAGACGGTCGATGCCGAAGGTCGCCGCGGTTTTGTCCTGACCCTGTCCACCAGAGAGCAGCACATCCGCCGGGAAAAGGCCACTTCCAATATCTGCACCAACCAGGCCCACTGTGCCCTGAGGGCCACCATTTACCTCGAAACCCTCGGCCGCCAGGGCTTGAAAAGGCTGGCCTGGGTCAACCTGCAAAAAGCTGCCTACGCTCTAGACCAGCTGACCGCCATTCCGGGCGTCAGCCGGAAATTCAGCGGACCGGTCTTCAACGAATTCGTCCTGGAATTCCCGCTGGAATGGGCTAAGGTCAGCCGCCGGCTGGAGGAGCAGGGGATCCTGGGCGGACTGGCCCTGGGCCAGGATTACCAGGGTCTGGAAAAATGCGCCCTGATTACCATCACCGAGAAACACAGCCGGGAAAAAATTGACCGCTATGCCCGGGTGCTGCAGGAGGTGTTAAGATGATCAACGTTATTCGCGAACCCCTGATTTTTGAAATCAGTTCCCCCGGGAAGACCGGCACCCGGCTGCCGGCCCTGGATGTCCCGGAAAAGCTGGAGGCGCTGGCAGGCCTTCCGGTGCGGGAAGACCTCGAAGGTTTTCCGGAAGTTTCCGAAACAGAAATCACCCGGCATTTTACCCGCCTGTCCCAGATGAATTATTGCGTTGATTTTGGCTTCTATCCTCTTGGCTCCTGTA
>JANLGB010000103.1 GCA_024653405.1 Candidatus Saccharicenans sp. | reverse complement strand
AAGGCCTCAAAGGCCACCACCCGGCCTCCCAGTTTTTGTACCAGTTCTATGGCGCTTATGGCCGAAGAACCGGTGGCGATAAGGTCGTCAATGATGACCACCTTTTCGCCCGGTTTTATACTATCCAGGTGAACCTCAAAGTATTCGACCGCATATTCATTCGGGGCCAGGACCGTCAGGGTTTTCCGCGGCAGTTTGCCTTTCTTTCTGATGAGACTGAAGCCGGCCCGCAGTTCCCTGGCCAGGGCTGCTCCGAAGATGAACCCCCTAGATTCGATGGCCGCCACCCTTTCGGGCGAAAATCTCCGGGCCACCTCAGCCATCAGGTCGATGACCAGGTTGAAAGCTTCCGCGTCCTGGATAACCGGAGTTATATCCTTGAAAACAACGCCAGGCTTGGGAAAATCGGGCACATCAACTATCAGCGATTTCAGGTCCTTCATAATTTGTTCCTTTCAGCCTATTAATTTCAGGCCGGTTATTAATTTTATTTATTATCCAGCCTGAGGCAAACATTTTTGGTTCTGATTTTTATCAGCCTGGTCTCATCCGCTTCCACCACGACAGCAATTTCAATCATCCGCTCGGTCCTGAAATCGGCGGGCAATCTCTCGGCCCATTCCACGGCTACCACTCCGGTTCCCAGGTAGTCTTCAAGTCCCAGGTCAGCGATTTCCTCGGGATTTTCCAGGCGGTAGAGGTCGACGTGAATGAGATCTTTCTGCCCCCGGTAGATATTAACCAGGGTAAAGGAGGGACTGCAGACGGCTTCGGGCTCGACCACGCCCAGTCCTGAAGCCAGGCCTTTAACCAGGACTGTTTTCCCGGCTCCCAGTTCGCCGCTGATCAGGATTAATTCATTTCCCGCCAGCTGGCGGGCCAGTCTTTCGGCCAGGTTGAAGGTTTCTTCTTCCGAGCTGGTTCTGAGCTCGAGATCAGTAGTTTTCTGATTCATCTTCTCCACCGCTGCCTATGAACCTTATGGCCCGGGGCAGGAACCTGATAAGGTCGGTGGCAGTCAGGCTTTTTTCACCAACTTTTTCGGCCGCCAGGTCGCCGCTCAAACCGTGGACAAAAACGGCGTTGACCGCAGCCTGCAAAATATCCGCCACTTGCATGGCTTCGGAAGCCAGCAGGCCTGACAGCACATCGCCGGTTCCGCCCGAAGCCATCCCCGGATTTCCGGTGGGGTTGACCATAACCCGTCCCACGGGTGAAGCCACCAGCGTCCGATAGCCTTTTAAGACCAGGTGGACCTTATGGCGGCGGGCAAACTCCGCGACAATCTCCAGGCGCCGTTTTAGGATCTCGGCCGTGCTCAGCCCGGTCAGCCTGGAAAATTCTCCTGGGTGCGGAGTCAGGATGGTTTTTTCCGGGAGTGACGACAGCCTGTCCGGCCTGGATGAAATAATGTTCAGCCCGTCGGCATCTAATATCACCGGTTTCTTGAAATTTTTGATTTTTTCCAGGAGCTTCAGGACGAAAGTCATCGTGGCTGGATTGGTGGAAAGGCCCGGACCTATCAGCAGGGCATCTTTACCCTGGATTAGTTCCAGCGCCCGGCCCAGGGCTTCAGCAGCGATGGTGCCGCTATCGGTCTCGGCCAGCGGCTCGGTCATCAATTCCGGGCTGCTCCTGGCCACCAGCGGCAGGCAGCTGGAAGCTGTGGCCACCGTGACCAGGCCAGCTCCCATTTTCAGAGCGGCCCGGCCAGCCATGGCCGCCGCCCCGGTCTTGCCGCGGGAGCCAGCTATGATTAGCAGGTGACCATAGGTGCCTTTATGGGTATCCCTTTTTCTCGGCTGGAAAAAGGGAATCAAAGACTCCAGTTCCACCAGTTCCAGGTTCAACCCGGGCTGCTCCAATAAAAGGGGCGGCAGGCTGATATCGGCCACCACCAGCTCTCCCACGTATTCTTCGGCCGGCGGGAAAAAGTGAGCCACCTTGGGCGCCCCTAGGGTGACTGTCAGGTCAGCCCGAACGCAGGAACCAATAAGCTGGAAAGTATCCGAGGACAGGCCAGAGGGAATATCTACCGAGACCACGAAGGCCCCGGAATTATTGATATCGTTCACCACCCTTTCATACAGGCCCTGGAGCGGGCTGCTCAGGCCGGTGCCGAAAAGGGCATCCACGATGATGGGTGTTTCGGACAGAATTTTCCGGAACCTTTTCCAGGCAGTTTCATCCCTGATTTCGATAACCCGGACGCCCGTCTTCAGGGCTATTTTCAGGTTGAGGGCAGCATCGCCCCGCACCTCGTCCAGACTGCCTATGAGCAACACCGGGCAATCTACTCCCTGGTTGTGGAGATGCCTGGCCACCACCAGGCCATCGCCACCGTTATTCCCTTTTCCGGCCACCACCACCACTCTCATCCCGGGTTCAACTCCCAGTTCGTTGCGGAGCACGGCCGTCACCTGGAGGCCGGCGTTTTCCATCAGCACCGGTCCAGGAAGGCCAATTTCTTCTATGGCTATCCGGTCAATTTCTCTCATCTGGGCTGCAGTCAGAATCTTCATCTTGCACCTCAACTTTAATGAATATTATCACAAAAAACGGGGCGCGAGAAAACCCATTTTGGCCTGCTCTTCAGGCTATCTCCGTCGTTAGATTGTCGCCAAGCCAAACCTAAAGGCGGTTACCTGTTTCGGCTACCGCTTCAGGCGGTTGCTAAAAAAAACTATATGTGATAAATTTTTCTGAGCCTGACAAAAAAACCAGAATATAGAAAGGAGGTTTTCTATGGCTATAAGAATAGGTATAAACGGATTCGGACGGATTGGACGAAACATTCTCCGGGCATCTTATAAGGACCCAGAGTTGGAATATGTAGCCGTCAATGACATAACCGATGCCAAGACCCTGGCGCACCTGCTCAAATACGACTCGGTGCTCGGTCCGCTAAGAGAAGACATCAGGGCCACGGAAGATTCCATTCTTCTCAACGGCAAACCCATTAAGGTCCTGGCTGAGAAAGACATCTCCGGCCTGAAGTGGAAAGACCTGGGCGTGGAGGTGGTCATTGAAGCTACCGGCAAATACACCAAGAGGCCCGATTGCCTCAAGCACTTAGAAATCGGCGGGGCTAAAAAAGTTATCGTCTCGGCTCCAGCCACTGACCCAGATATCACCATCGTCATCGGGGTTAATGAAGGCACCTATGACCCGGCCAAACACCATATCATTTCCAACGCTTCCTGCACCACCAATTGCCTGGCGCCGGTGGCTAAGGTCATCCATGATAATTTCGGCATCGAAAAAGGTTTTATGACCACCATTCACGCTTACACCAACGACCAGAAAATTCTGGATGCTCCTCACAAAGACCTGAGACGGGCCAGAGCTGCGGCTGTTTCCCAGATTCCCACCACCACCGGGGCGGCCAAAGCCGTGGGCCTGGTACTGCCGGAACTCAAGGGCAAAATTGACGGCATTGCCATCAGGGTTCCCACCCCCAACGTTTCGCTGGTTGACCTGGTGGCAGTGGTTAAAAAAGAAACCACGGCGGAAGAAGTCAACGCCGCCTTAAAAGCCGCAGCCGAAGGCCAGCTCAAGGGGATCATCGAGTACACCGAAGAACCGCTGGTCTCGGTCGATTTTATGTCCAACCCCCATTCGGCTATCGTCGACGCTCTCTCGACCAAGGTCCTGGAGAAGAACCTGGTCAAGGTCATGGCCTGGTATGACAACGAGTGGGGATATTCCTGCCGGCTGGTGGACCTGATCAAATACATAATGAAAAAATAACTGCCTGGAGGCCAAGATGAAATTCCTGGAAGAAATTGAGGTCAAGGGCAAAACCGTCTTCCTGAGGGTGGACTTCAATGTCCCGCTGGATGATAACTTGAAAATCCGCGATGACACTAGGATTCAGGCTTCCCTGCCTACCATCAAGTACCTCCTGCAACAGGGGGCCAAGCTGGTGGTGGCCTCCCACCTGGGGCGGCCCAAAGGCCAGTTCAACCCGAAAATGAGCCTGAAGCCGGTGGCCAGAAGACTGGCCGAGCTGCTGCCGGGGACCAGAATCACCATGGCCCCGGATGTCATAGGTCCCGAGGTGGATAAGCTGAAGGCCGAATTAAAAGAGGGTGAGCTCCTGCTGCTGGAAAACGTCCGCTTTTACAAACAGGAAACTGACAACGACCCGGACTTTTCCCGTCAGCTGGCCCAGGACTGCCAGGTTTTTGTCAATGATGCTTTTGGCTCCTGCCACCGGGCCCACGCTTCGGTAGTGGGCATCGCTTCTTTTATACCTGAAAAGGCAGCCGGTTACCTGCTGAAGAAAGAAGTCGACTACTTAAGCAAGATCACTCATCATCCGGCCAAACCATTTGTGGCCATTCTGGGCGGAGCCAAGATTGAAGATAAGATCCCGGTGCTGGAAAGCCTGGTGACCAAGGCTGAGGTTCTGTTAATAGGTGGAGCCATGGCCTACACTTTCCTAAAAGCCCGGGGCCTGCAGGTCGGGAAATCCCTGGTGGAAGACGACAAGCTGGAAATAGCCAGTCAAATCATGAAGAAAGCTGAAGACAACAAGGTCAAGCTGCTTTTGCCCCTGGACCACGTGCTGGCCGCCTCCATTGAGAGCCGGGAGGTAGCCGCCATAGCCGGGAATTATCCCCTGCCGCAGGAATTGATGGCCGTGGATATTGGACCGAAGACCATCGCCGAGTACAAGCACTTTATTAAGTCAGCCCAGACAATTTTCTGGAACGGTCCGATGGGGGTGTTTGAAGTGGAGGCCTTCGCCAAGGGAACGCTGGAAATCGCCCGGGCGGTGGCCGAATCTGGCGCCCTGTCGGTGGTCGGCGGCGGTGATTCCATAGCTGCCATTCACCAAGCCGGAGTGGCCGATAAGATCAGCCACGTTTCTACCGGCGGCGGGGCCTCTCTGGAATTCGTGGCCTACGGAACCCTGCCCGGGATCGAGGCTCTTAAGTAACACGACCGAGATTACCGAGCGCCCAAGAACAAGCGCTCTGACCGGATAAGGGCAGGTAATGGATAAGGGCTCTGAAGTGCCGGATATAGTTTCTGGCAGGAAGCCGAATCAAGCTTAATCCGGATAAAGATAAAGGACAAACAAATGACAACACCAAAAAAACCGGTCATTGCCGGCAACTGGAAAATGCACAAGACCATTGCCGAGGCCAGGGAACTGGCCGGAGCAGTGGCCAGGGGCTGGCCTGAAGTCAAGGCTGCCACCCTGATCCTGATCCCTCCCTTTACCGCTATTCAGGAAGTTAAAAAAACAGTCTCAGGCACTGAAATCGGAGTCGGCGCCCAGGATGTCTTCTGGGAGGAACAGGGAGCTTTTACCGGTGAAATTTCGCCCCTGCAGCTCCGGGAAGCGGGCTGCGAGTTCGTGGTTATCGGCCATTCCGAAAGAAGGCAATATTTCGGCGAAACCGATGAGAGCGTCAGGAAGAAAACCCTGGTCGCCCTGGCTCATGGTCTTCAACCGGTAGTCTGCATCGGTGAAAGCCTGGCCGAAAGAGAAAGCGGCCAGACCCTGACCAGGATAAAAGACCAGCTGGAAAAAAGCGTTTTCAGCCTGGCCGAAACCGAGTTCAGCCGGGTCCTCCTGGCTTATGAGCCCGTCTGGGCCATCGGCACCGGCCGGAACGCCACCCCGGAACAGGCAGAAGAGGTTCAAGCCTTCATCAGAAGCCTGATCGAGGCTAAATATGGAAAAACGGTGGCCGATTATGCTATAATCCTATACGGCGGTTCAGTGAAACCGAGCAATGCCCTTTCCTTAGCTAGGGAAAAGGACGTTGATGGATTTTTAGTGGGCGGAGCTTCCCTTGAAGCTGATTCTTTTCTGGCTATTGCCAGGGAAGCCCTGCGCGCGGATGAGGGATTAAAGTGACAGCTTTACTGGTTATTATTCACGTTATTATCTGCATAGTTCTGATCCTGGCCGTTCTGCTGCAGTCGGGTAAGGCGGCTGACCTGGCCGGAGCCTTCGGTGGCGCCGGCAGTCAAACGGCTTTTGGACCAAGGGGCGCCCAGACTCTTCTCGGCAAGATTACCACAGTCTGTGCCATTCTGTTCATGGTGACCTCCCTCGGTCTGTGGCTGTTATCCGGCAGGACTTCTTCAGCGGTTAAGAACGCCCCGACCAAAGAGGTCCCGGCCGCTACCCAGACCCCAACCCAGGAGCCAAAAGCCCAGACCACGCCAGCCACAGCCGAAAAAACCGAACCAAAAGCCCAAGAACCTGTCAAAAAATAGAAAAAAGCAGGAATGCCGAAGTGGTGGAATTGGCAGACACGCTAGCTTGAGGGGCTAGTTCCCGCAAAAATGGGAGTAGGGGTTCGAGTCCCCTCTTCGGCATTCTCTTTTTTAGAGTAAAATATAGTTGACTCGAATAACTACCTTTAATGGAGGGAAATTAATGAAGCAGCCGGCCCGGCTTTTATTTATAGGCGCCCTGTCCTTGGTCCTGCTTTTTGGGACGGGTGCTGGACTTAAAGTCCGCAAGGACTATCCTGACCAGTCAGTCTCCTTAGCCGTCAGGGTCCAGCAGAGGAACAATTTTGTCAGAAATCTCGGCCCGCAGGATTTTGAAGTGGCTGAAGACGGCCAGGCCCGGCCGATTGAAGCTATCTACCTGGTGGAAAACAATAAGGTGACCAAGATTCTTGCCGGCCAGCCCCGAGAACTCGACCTGAACACTCATTATTTTATCATTGTCCAGGCCAGCGACTATGATAAGAAACTGGGGGATGCGGTCAACCTCCTGGTCAGCAACTACTTTCTCCCGGGGGATACCCTGACCCTGATCACTCCGCTCAAGATTTATCGTTTTAACCCGGAAACCCTGCGGGGCAAGACCAAGTCCCAGGTCAGCAAAGAACTGCAAAATATCATGAGGAGTGATATCATCCGGGGTAGCCAGGAATACAACACCGCCCTCAGGGACTTGAAAAAGATTACCCGCACCCTGGCCACATTTGGCGGAGAATCGATGGGAGCTGACCCGGACGTGGAGAACGAATCGGATTCAACCACTTCTAATTTCGGAATTGAGTTTATGCTATCTCGCTACCAGGAAACCCTGGTTAAGCTGGATGATCTCCGGCTGGTTGACCAGAACAAGTTTCTGTCATTTGCCAGTTCCCTTAAAAGCACTCCAGGGCAGAAAGCGGTGATTTTCTTCTACCAGAGAGAATTCCGGCCCGAACTCACCCCCAAGGTTCTGAACATAATGATGTCCAGTTACCAGGATTATCCCAACATAATCAGCACCCTGATGGAACTGTTTCAATTTTATCGGAGAGAAAGCCGTCTGGATAAAGAGGCAGTAAGGCAGGCCCTGGCTGATTCCGGGGCGGTTTTTAATTTCATTTATCTCGACAAGAAACCGGTTCGAATCAGCGGCGTGGTCATGAACGAGCAGTCGGAAGATGTCTTCGAAGCGCTCAACGAAGCGGCCAGAGCCACCGGCGGCATTTCCGACAACACCTTCAATCCGGTCGAAGGCCTCCGGAAATCAGCCGAAAATGTTTCGGCCTTCTACCTGATCTTCTAC
>JANLGB010000102.1:6662-7548 GCA_024653405.1 Candidatus Saccharicenans sp. | reverse complement strand
ACAAGTACTGCAGAATCATAAATTGGCGGGTGCTTTGATAGAAATAATAGAAACAAATTTATATTTTGCTTTATTTTGCTTTCCAATTTTTCCTGATTATCTGCATCCTGAAGAGCCAGCAAGCGAATTTATCAGCGTTGCCTTGGCCAGCAATTATCAATCGGCCCATAATTATCCATCATCCCGTTGAGCCGCTTCCCGGCAAAATTGGTGCAATGAGTATCGGGTGCCCCGTTTTCATTCTGCTGGAAATATTCGAACCAGCACCACGCCGTGCGGGGCGATCTCGGCTTCGAAAAAGCCGCTAAAAGTCCCGAGGTCCTTCTGCCGCCACAGGTCGCGCACCCGGTATGAACCATCGCCGAGACCCAGCGCCTGAAAATCAATCCTGACTTTCCTGAACTCGTAGGCATCCAGGTTGAATAGCCCGACAGCCCTGGAGCTGTCTTCAAGCTCCCTGGCCCAGACCTGGTAATCATCGCCGTCAACGACCCTGTCTGCCTGCCTGCCGAGCGGGTCCTGGTTTACTTCGAGTACCTCGGTGTTGGCCAGAAGCCCGAGCGTAAAATCGTCTAACTGCTCGATGGGGCAGCCGATAAGCAATGGCGCGGCCAGCAAACACCACAGGCTGATGTGGGTGTACTGCTCGTCGGGAGTCAGGCGGCTCGGCCGCAGCTCTGGTCCCCAGCCCACCTTTCCCACCACCAACATGTCGGGGTCGTTCCAGTGGCCTGGCCCGGCATACTTAGCCAATCCTGCCTGTCCGAAGCCTATGCCGGCCATGCTGGCCCAGGTGTCGGTGATGTCGCCGGTTGTCCGCCATAAATTCCCTCCGACGCTCTCGCCCCATTCCCAGGGCTTCTCCACGCCCCAGTTGCAGATGCTG
>JANLGB010000102.1:6420-6652 GCA_024653405.1 Candidatus Saccharicenans sp. | reverse complement strand
GAAGACGATATCGCGCGGAGCCCGGCTGATGGCCTCTCCTAACTTTTTGTAGGCAACCCTCGGGTCCTTGCCCTCGCAATAACACCAGTCTATTTTGACGTAATCGAAGCCCCACTTGGCGTAGGTCATGATGTCCTGTTCCTCATGTCCCTCGCTGCCTTCGTAGCCGGCGCAGGTTTTCGGCCCGCAGTCGGTGTAAAGGCCGATTTTCAGGCCCAGGCTGTGAACGTAA
>JANLGB010000102.1:5144-6410 GCA_024653405.1 Candidatus Saccharicenans sp. | reverse complement strand
AATCGGCCAGGGCTTTCATGTCGGGGAATTTTGCGTTGGAGCGGATTTCGCCGGTTTTCGGGTCGCGCTGGCCATGCCAGCAGTCATCAATGTTGATGTAGGTCCAGCCGTAGTTAATAAGCCCTTTTTCCACCATGGCCCGGGCGCTCTGGCGGACATTTTCATCCGTTACCGAACAGGCCCAGCAGTTCCAGCTGTTCCAGCCCATCGGCGGGGTCAGGCAGATTTTATCGCCGACTACAATCCGGAGCTCTCGTTCGGCTGTGCCCAGGCTGTTTCGGACGATAAGCTTGACGTTGTAGGTTCCGGGCTTATCGATGGCTCCGGTAATATGCCCGGTCGAGGTGTCGAGCCTGAGCCCGGCCGGAAGGCCCTCGGCCGCGAAGGTCATCGGCCGTTCTCCGGTGGCCGGTATGGTGAAAAGAAATGGAGAGCCGGGCCGCACCCCGAAAACCTTCGGGCCGTTTATCCTTGGTTCGGGTCCTGCCCCGGGAGTTAGGATGTAAGGCTCGGCGGCGTAAGGCTTCACCGGTTCGGGTTTGCTGCCCGCATATTCAATCCTGGCCTGGCACCAATCAGCATGGTCGTAGCCGATGCCATCGCCGGCATCGGTGACTATGAGGTCAAGCGAGCTGAGGCCTTTCAGACTGACGTTGACTTCCCGGGCCGGTTCGCCGGCCTTCATCAGGCCACTTTTCCAGAGGACTTTGCGGTTGTTCTGCTGGTCGCGGCCGGAAACGATAAATTCAACTGAGGCCCGCTCGGCGCCGCGCTGGGTCATTTTAACTTCGTCGTCAATGCCGACCAGGGCTTGGAAATTCAGGGCCCGGCCATCGAGCTTTATCCGGTACTGGCTTTCGGCGTGGGTGCCCAGGCCGCGTTCATAAAGCTGGCCAGCTATGGTCAGGGGATTGCCATCTATGGACTTATTGACCCTGGATTCGCCCCACCCGGCGGTGACCTGTTGTGCTCCGAGTTCATCCAGGTATACGACGCTGGCCGGCTTCTTATGGCAGCCGTTAAGGAAAAGAAGCGAAATAAAAATGAACGATAGGGACGATATTATGAGAATCTTGCCCTGGAGGAAGTCTAATTTTCTGCTCATGTTAATTCTCCTTTTCTCTCGCTATGGAATTAAAATTATTTTATAACAAAATCTCCATTAAGCGGGACACGAGAGTGTGTCCCCCGGTTTACGGGCGTATGGAGAGCTGGACCTTGAACACCCCGCGCTCCTGGAGCGGCAGGAAGCGGCTCATCGGGTCC
>JANLGB010000102.1:0-5134 GCA_024653405.1 Candidatus Saccharicenans sp. | reverse complement strand
CGTTCCCAGTTCTTATTGTAAACCAGATAGATGACGTTCCCCGGGCTGAGCTCCCAGCGAAAACGGACGTTGATAGCCAGTTCCCTGGACACGTCGTCGTATTGAATGTAATTCATGAGGCCAAGCCTCGGCGAGAGAAAAAAGTCAGCCTTGACCTGGAAGACATTCTCACTGAACCGGCCCTGCGGCAGGTTGCCGCGGACCAGGTCGGCGTTGATGGCCAGCGTGGCGTAGCCTTTGATCCGCAGGTTCAGACCGAGCTCCGTCTGGCGCAGCCGGCCGGAATAGAACTGACCGAACCGGTGTTCCAGGTCTAGGCTCACCGGGCGGTGAGAAGCCGACCTGAATTCCAGGTTAAACTGGGTAAAATTGTAGCCGCCCGTCGGGATGACCACACCGTCAGCCACTTCAAAATCATAGGGCAAAACGTCCCGCTTGGGCGTGATGGAAAACTCGAAGTGCTCGCCGCTCTCGGTCTGGAAGTCAAAGGGGTTGATGGAAATGGTCCGGGTCTCCAGACTACCGGCCAGGTCCCAGTAGAAATTAAACCTCAACTCGTGATAAAACTTCCGGATGGCCCGACCGATAAAACCTTTCTCCGGCCTGGGCATGTAAGCCATTCCGAATGAGAAGTTCTGAATGTTCTTTCTCGGCAAGAAGCCCAGTCCTGGGTCGACCGCGTCACCGTAGTATGAATAAGAGGTGACGATATCCCAGAGGTCGTTGGGATAATCAACCTTGAAGCCGAAGGCCTGGTGCTTCCCAACCTGGATCGAATTCCAGTTGTAGACATACCAGCCCCCGATTAGCAGGTTCCGGTTTCCCTGGAAGCGCGAGGTCTGGTAAATCAGGTCCACCCCGGCCAGCGTGTTCTTTTCGCCGGTAGGGCTGCCCGAGGTGAAAATGAGCCCGACCTTGCTCTCGGCCAGGATATTCTGGTAGATGCGTCCGGCAAAGAAATTCTGCCGGCTTAACCCGAGGTCCTGGAAGTGGTCGGTCATGACGTCGATGAAGGCCAGGTTGGTGTTGCCGAGCCGGCCGAAGGCCTTGGCCCCGAAAAGAAGCGGAACCTGCTGGCCCTGGTAAAGCCCGATTCGCCGGCTGAAAAATGGCGAAAAGCTCTCGGTTGAGGCAGTGCCGAACCTGAAGATTTCCGAGCCTTCCAGAAAGAAGGTCCTTTTCTCCGGGAAGTAAAGCGGAAAGCGGGTCAGGTTGATGCGCCGTTCGTCCACCTCGGTTTCGGCAAAGTCGGTGTTGTAGCTCAGGGCGCCGACGAAATTTGGGGTGAAGTTCTTGTAAAGGTCAAAGCCGCCGTCCCACTGGTAATCGGTGCTCTCGGGCTCGGTATGGTTTTTCAGCACCCGGGAAGCCCCGTACGGCCGGAAGGTGAGTCCCCACCCGAGTTTGACCTCGCGGATGCCCTCGAGGCGGGCGGCCTCGGCGGCATTATTGAAATGGTTGTCCTGCCTGACCGCCGCCAGGCGGATGGTTTCCTGTTTCCGAGGTATGTACCTTTCCAGGTTGAGGCCCCAGTAGGGGAGGTTGGGCTTGAAGGAAATGGTCTTGAAGGGAATCTTGATTTCGGTGCTCCAACCATCGGGCTGGATGCGGCTGCGCGCATCCCAGATGCCGTCCCAGTCGAGGCTGGAATGCTCGCCGAAGGCCAGGCCCTCGCTTCGAGCTCCGCGGGCGTTGACCACGAAGATGTAGGCGTTTCGCTTGTCAAGGAAGGGGTCGAGCAGCACCCTGACTATGTCATCGCCGGCTTCATCATCAAAGGCATCGTGAGCCATGGTGTTGGCTGAGAGCTTGGCCGGCTGGCTGTCTGAGCAGAAAATACCAAGGTAGAGGTTGGACTCATCATAGACGATGCGAAGCTCGGTGGTTTCAGTGGGCTCGCCTTCCCGGGGAAAGACCATGCGGAAGGCGGTAAAGGGAACAGCCTGCTTCCAGATCTCATCGTCAAGGTTGCCATCAAGGGTTGGGCCACGGTTGACCTTGATGGCCTGGAGCGTAGGTACCGGCGGTTGCGATTGGGCTTGATCCTGGTTATGAGTTTGAGGTTGAGCCTCCTGGGAGAGGGCCGGCCTTGAAAATTGAACCATAGCAAAGAGCAATATGAGTGTGGAGATATTTATAGAAAACAGAAGCGTGGGGAGAGATGAGAGGAATCTTTTGGATGGTCTGGGGCCCGGGCGATTTGATGTGTTTATTAAGGTTTTCATGCTTCTAACCTCAAATTACCTTATAACCTCAGGCATTCTGGTTTCGTGTGGTTCTTTTGTGGAACTTTTTCTGAGGGTATACCGGTGCTGATCGGGGCAGCGGCCGGGACAAGAATTGATGGGTGAATTCGCGGGAAGGCCTGGACAACCCTGGTTTAATCTGAATCATCTTAACCCCAGCAATATAAATCACGGCTAGAAATGGTGTCAATGCTTTTGAGAAGACTTAAACAGGGGACACAATACTCGTTTCCCAATTTAAGTGACAAAAATAGACCACTTATCATCGCTCAGCCCATAATTACCAATCATCCCGGTTGAGCGGCTGGCCAGCTAAATTAGTGTAATGAGTACCTTGTCTCCCGATTATCTTGACATTAATAATTTTTGGTCTATTCTGAAACTTCGCACGAATTCGGGCGTTAATTTAAGATAAAAAGTTCTCTGAATTGATAAATCATTTCCAAACGCCCTGCCTCTGGAACAGAGCAGTTAGCGATGGCATTCATTGACTAACGATCTCGCCCGCAGGAAACTTTATGTGTTTACCGGCAGGGCTACCGAATAACAAAAGAGAATAAAAATCTATAAGAGATGAGGCGCGTCATGCTAATAACAAGAACAAGAAAGGGAATGGCAATTATTTTGGCTTTTACCATTGGGCTGGTGGGCTTCATTCAGCTTCCGACCATTGCCCTGGCCAAAGGGCCGGAAGAAGTAAAAAGCGCAGCTGGGGCCCGGGCTGGGCTGGAAATGGGCCTGGCTACTAAATTATTAGAGACGGCAGGTCTTTTCTTTTCAGAGATTAAAATGACAGCAGGCTGGTCCTGGCCATCTATCCAGTATAGGCTTCCTGCGGTCCCGCTGAATTCTCTGGAGAAATTGGACCGGGAAATGGCTGATGGCAACGGGGCCGTGTATGGCACTCCGGTCACCGACCAGCAAGAAATTCAGGTGGAAATAATGGAGTTGAAAAAAGAAGAATCCTGGACACAAAAACTGGCAGAAATGTCTCCAGTAATATGGGAAGATAGTCAAGAACAGCAGTCACCTTCAGCCGATAAGAAAAAGAACCTCATCAACTGGCTCGATCCCTGGAAGAAGACGCTGGAATTGAGCTACGTGGTTACCGGCGGAAATACTCTCTCGTCGTCGTTCAGCTTCGGAGCCAATCTGACCCGTTCGCCAAACGAAAAAGATACTTATACCATGAAGACTTTCCTGCTGCGGAGCCATTCCACGACCATAACCAGGCGGGCAGTGGGTACTGAGGAGACTTTTACCGTGGAGGAGGAAAGGACGCGCCGCCTCTCGGCTGAAAATTACCTGCTGTCCGGACAATATGACCACCGGGTGAGCGGGCGCCTGACTGCCAACCTGGCTTTCGTCTGGGACCGCAATAAGTTCTCCGGCGTGCTCAGCCGGGCGCTGTGGACGGCCGGCGCCGGGTTGGTAATGGCCGATTCGGCCCGGACCAAGATGCGGACCCAGGCCGGCTTCAGCTTCACCATCAGGAAATACAGCCAGCAGCCGGTGAATACTTTCCTCGGGTTCAGGTACAGCCTGAGCTGGGAACAGAAGCTGTTTGATAATGCCTCTTTTGCCACGGCCTTTATCTTCGACGACAACCTGGCCCGCATCAGCGACTGGCGGTACGAGTGGAACTTCAGCGTGGCCGCTCCGCTCAACAAGAAGCTGTCGCTGAAGACCGGCGTGCGAATCCTGAGGAATAATAAGCCGCCGGACCTGAGCGTGCCGCTGTTCACGCCAGAAGGGGAGCAGACCGGCATTACCGTGCCGATTCCCCGGGGCAAGGTTGATACCTTCTTCACCACCTCCTTTGTCCTCAACTTTTAAATAAAAAGGGGGACACACTCTCGTGTCCCTTATCTTTCTTTCTCCAGTACTAATTCAGGCAGAGGTTGCCTGGCTCAATAATAATTTTCATCGGCCAGGTGAGGGAATGTTAAGATATGAAGCATGTCTCGCTTTCTTCATAACGGGGTTGTGTGTCATAATAAAAACGTACGGCTGTTCCAGTAAGAACGAGTAGGAAAAAGAATTCAAGTGATTTTGGACATGAAAGAATATCGGGCCGTTGTCATCAAGAACCATCGGCCGGAGTTTTCAGAGTTTATCGAATCCGTGGCCGGGGATGAGGTAAAGGTGGGAAGAGAGTACGACAAAAATCCAGGATGGAAAAACTGGGTGTGGGGCCAGCACCTTCGGACGGGTGTTTCCGGGTGGATACCAAAGCAGTTGCTTGCCTTCCGTTCGGAAAAAAAGGCGGTCTTCAATTCGGCCTATTCTTCTAAAGAACTTAGAGCAGATGAGAATGAAGAAGTAAAAGTAATTGAGGAATTAAATGGCTGGGCCTGGTGCGTAAACGAAGGCAAGGAGGAAGGCTGGATACCGCTGGAAAACCTCAAAAGATTATGAATCCGGGACGAAAGATGGAGTTTGGACATCCCGGGCCGGCCTCAACTTTTTATTATCGGATCAAGCAGGTATTGAGAACCGGAATTATTGTGATAAGCTTTTTGTCTCATAATGAGGATAAATTTTAGATATAAAAAGGGGGACATGAGAGTGTGTCCCCCTTTTATGAGTAAAGAGCGTTTATGTAGGTAGGTCAATTAAGAAGAGGAGTGGCAAATGAAGAGTACGAAGCTGAACAAAATTGGCGGAATCATAATATTTTTGATAATTGCGGCGGCCGGGGTGCTGACCCTGGCCGGGAAGCTGCGGGCCCAGAAAGTGGAGGTGGTGGACGGACTGCGCCTGGTCCACAACAAGGGCAAGGGCGCCTGGGGCAAGAAGCCGGCCCTCATCCTCGAGCCGGTCCGGAAGCTCGGCGACATAGACTCGACCGACCCCAACACCGCCTTTTACATGCCGGCGGCGGTGGC
>JANLGB010000101.1:6781-7677 GCA_024653405.1 Candidatus Saccharicenans sp. | reverse complement strand
CCATTGCTTATACCGTAAAAAAAGCCAGCCAGGAAAAGCTCAAAAATTTTTCTTTGCTGGCAGCGCTCTGGTTGATTCCCCCAGCCTTAGAAGCCATACTCCAGTCAGGCGAGGTAGCCATTGACGGGTTTATCTATCCCGGCCACGTCAGTGTCATCATCGGAGAACAGGCCTACAGTTTTGTCGCCGAGAACTACCGGATTCCTGGAGCCATAGCCGGTTTTGAACCGGCCGATGTTCTACTGGGCATTCTTTCCGTCGTCCGGCAAGTCAGAGAGAACAGACCTACTGTGGCCAACGAATACCGGCGGGTGGTATCGGCCGAGGGCAATCTTCGGGCTCTGGCTCTGATGGCCGAGCTGCTGGAGCCGTTTGAAGCTGAATGGCGCGGGCTGGGGCCCATCCAAAATAGCGGCCTGAAACTCCGGCCGGAATGGCAGGATTACGACGCCGCTGCCCGATTCCAAATGTCTCTCAAGCCGGGAACCAAAACCGACAGCGGCTGCCGCTGCGGCCAGGTCCTCAAAGGTCTGGTTGAGCCGACTGACTGCTCGCTTTTCGGGCGGGCCTGTGACCCGGAACACCCTCGTGGCCCCTGCATGGTTTCCTACGAAGGCGCTTGCCTGATTGAATATAAATATTCAAGCGGAGCCAGAAAGAAATGAAGCAGGTCAGCCTGGAAATGGGCAGCGGCGGCCGCCTGATGCAGGAATTCATCCGGGACAGGCTGCTGCCCGTATTCAAGAATCGTTTCCTGGATGAGCTCCATGATTCGGCTTTTCTTCCTCCGGGGATGGCTTTCACCACCGATTCCTACACCGTCGACCCGATTTTCTTTCCCGGCGGCGATATCGGTAGCCTGAGCGTAAACGGAACAGTCAACGACCTGGTGGTTT
>JANLGB010000101.1:5902-6771 GCA_024653405.1 Candidatus Saccharicenans sp. | reverse complement strand
TTCCGGGGCCAGGCCCGAATTTCTGTCGCTGGCCCTGATCCTCGAGGAAGGCCTGGATATGGCCATTCTGGAGCGGATTCTCCTGTCCATCAAGAAAACGGCCGCCAGGAGTAAGGTGTCCATCGTCACCGGCGATACCAAGGTGGTGCCGCGGGGCCAGGCCGATAAGATCTATATCAATACGGCCGGGGTGGGTCGCCTGGTGGGCCGGCCTCAGCCAGAAAAGGTCAAACCCGGTGACAAAATTATAGTTACCGGACCCGTGGGCGAACACGGACTGACCATCATGCTGAGCCGGAACGAGTTCCGGATGTCATCCCGGGTTCGGAGCGATTGTGCCACCCTGCTTTTCCTCCTCCCCCTCTGGAAAAAAGGAGCCCTGTGGATGAGGGATATCACCCGCGGCGGGCTGGCCACCGTCCTGTCGGAACTGGCCGACAGGGTCCGCTATCCCCTGCTGGTGGAAGAGGAAAAAATTCCGCTCTCCCGAAGCCTTAAGGGAGCAGTCGAAATCCTGGGGATAGACCCGCTCTATCTGGCCTGCGAGGGTCGGGCGCTACTGGTAGTAAGAGAGGCTGAGGCCCAGAAAGTTCTGAGCTTCCTCAAAAAGCAACCCGGCTCGCGGCAGGCAGCCATCATCGGCCAGGTCCAGGACCAGACCGGACGACCGGGCGAGGCCCTGCTGCAAACACCCGGCGGCGGACTAAGACTGCTGGAGCCTTTAACCTCTGAACTGTTACCCAGGATCTGCTGAGCCGCTTATCACAAACGGGATCGGTACCAGTCAACCGTAAGTTTCAACCCGGTTTCAAAATCTACCTCCGGTCGGAAATGCAAGCGCCTTTCAGCCTGGCTGATATCGGCGTACG
>JANLGB010000101.1:0-5892 GCA_024653405.1 Candidatus Saccharicenans sp. | reverse complement strand
CTTAAAGAAAGACCAAGGAGAGAGTTAAGGATGTCGGCCAGTTCCTTAACCGTAATCCGGACCGAAGTTCCAATGTTGAAGACTTCGCCCCGGAAATTTTCGGCCTCAGCCGCCAGCAGGTTGGCCTGGACCACGTTTTCCACATAAATAAAATCTCTGGCCTGACTGCCGTCACCGAAAATAGCCGGTGGCTTTCCCTGAAGCATCCTGGTGATAAAGATAGGGATGACCGCCGCGTACTGGGAACCGGGATCCTGCCTGGGGCCAAAGACATTGAAATAACGCAGATTGACGGCATTGAAATTGAACAGCCGGCTAAAAACCTGGCAGTATTTTTCCGAAGCCAACTTCTGGGCTCCGTAAGGAGAGAGGGCCTGACCTTCCTGCCCTTCTTTCTTAGGAAAGGTCTGGTCGTCTCCGTAGACGGCTGAGGAAGAAGCGAAAACAAAGCTCCTGACACCGGTTTCGGCCGCGGCCAACAGCAGGTTCAGCGTCCCGGTAACATTTATTTCATGAGCCAAGATGGGCTCTGAGACCGACCTGGGCACCGAAGCCAGGGCCGCCTGGTGCAGGATAACTTCCATCCCCCTGGCCGCCTGCTGGCAGAGCTCCCGGTCACGGATGTCCCCGCGCCAGACCTCGATCCGGTCCGACAGGTGGGCGATATTCTCCTCTTTCCCCGTGGAAAAA
Organism: Candidatus Saccharicenans sp.; assembly: GCA_024653405.1. Classification (GTDB taxonomy): domain Bacteria; phylum Acidobacteriota; class Aminicenantia; order Aminicenantales; family Saccharicenantaceae; genus Saccharicenans. Next base: position 5,202 of record JANLGB010000101.1, on the reverse strand, counting down.
TCATCCAGCACCCGGACCTGGCAGCCCAGACTGACCAGTTTCTCCACCAGGTGGGAGCCGATGAAACCTGCCCCACCGGTTACCAGGTACTTCCTGTAACGCAACATCGAACCGCCTTAGATATGGAGGTGATCTTCAATATAACCTGATTTCCTGAGATAATCTATAACTTTCCGGGCGCTTTCTTCCAGGGTTTCCCGGTCGGTTTCCAGAACCAGCTCCGGGTTCAGGGGCTCTTCATAGGGGTCGGAAATACCCGTGAACTCCTTTATTTCCCCGCGGATGGCTTTCTGATACATACCCTTGGTATCGCGACTCATGCAGACTTCGAGCGGGCATTTGACATAGACTTCGATGAATTCGCCGATTTCCCGGCGGGCTTCATCCCGGATTTCGCGGTAAGGGGAGATGAAAGAAGTCAGCACCGCCACCCCGTTCCTGGTCAGAAGCTTGGCCACGAAGGCCACCCGGCGGATGTTCTCGTCCCGGTCCTTCTTGGAAAAACCTAGGTCGCGGCACAGGCTCTTTCTGACCACATCCCCGTCCAGGCGTTCCACCTTCAGGTTGTGGGAGCGAAGAATTTCAGCCACCCGGTCGGCCACGGCCGACTTGCCGGAACAGGGTAAACCGGTGAACCACAGCGTGAATCCTCTTTGTTCCTGACACATCACTGCACTCCTTATGACTGCTTTTGGCTATTAATTTTATAACCAGAAATCCTGGTTTAAGGCCGGAGTTTTCCAGCCTGTCATTCAATTATTCTGCCCTTGAGGCCCGGAACCGAGGGCCCCTCCAGCAGCCGGAGAATGGTCGGGGCTATGTCCAGGATGTTGGCCTCCTGTTTCCGGCCTCCGCTTTTTCCCGGGTCATAGAGGATGTAAATTCCATCATAATCATGCACGGCATCATCCGGTCCGGTATCGTTTTCTGCAAGGTACATGGTGCCGTAGCCCAGGGTCCCGGCCGAACGCCAGTAGAGGTCATCAAAGTAGACCATCAGGTCGGGATATTCTCCATTGAGCTCGGGATAATGCTCCTGGGGCTTGATGACCACCGTCTTCCATTCTTCACCCCGGGGACCACGGATGGCTCTCAACCTCTCGGCCAGCTCATCCCTGGCCGCTTCGTATTCTTCCGGTTTGATCACTCCCTGCGGTTCGCGGCCTTCAACATTGAGGAAAATGCGGGCATAATAGCCGCCCCAGCCCCAGGCCCGCGTCCGGCTCCAATCAATTTTCAGGTTGTCAACACTCTGGCCGCGCTGGGGCGGTTCGGTCACCACCAGGTCTCCCTGTTGAATCAGCCAGTCGTTGACACAGAAGGCTCCTTTCATCCTCTTGGCCCCGTGGTCAGAGACTACCAGCACGGCCGTCCGTTCGTTCATCTTCTGGAGCAGTCGGCCAATCTTCTCATCCAGGAAGCGGTAGTAATCTGGAATAACCCTTTCGTAGGGATTGCCGGGCTCATAAAGATGGTGTTCCCGGTCCATGAATTTCCAGAAGGCATGGTGAACCCGGTCGACCCCGATTTCCACGAACCAGAATAACGTCCAGCTCGGGTCTTCCAGCAGATATTCCACCACCTGGAAATGGTTTTCCGTCATCTCGTAGATTTCCGACAGGACCTGGGAGCGGTCTTCCGTCCGGAAAGTCACGTCAAACTTGAAAGGCCCGAATTTTTCTTCAATTTTGAGCCGCAGTTCGGCCGGGTAGGTATAAGCCTGTTCACTGGAAGGAGTGATAAAACAAGAAATCAATTTCCCCGGGACGGGTTTGGGCGGATAACTGGGTGGAACGCTCACCAGGATGCTCTCCCGACCCTGCTCCCCCAAGTAATCCCAGACTGTCTTTTCCTTGATGGCCGTGGAATTGGCAATCCACATCTTGTTGTATTCGTACCCCCGGCGGTGGCGGAAGCCATAAAGGCCGAGCTGACCCGGGTCCCGCCCGGTGGCCATAACCATCCAGGCCGGGATGGTAATCGGCGGGTCACAGCTTCTCAGCCGCCCGTATATTCCACCGTCCATCAACTTTTTCAAGTTGGGCAGCTCCAAGGCTCCATCAAAGACCAGAGCTGGGGCCGCGCAATCCAGTCCAATTACCAGCAGTCTTTTTTCCATCAGTCCGTTAGGCCTTTCTTTTCAAATCACCAGCCTCAATCATTGAAGGGATTATCAAAAGACAGGATTATTCTGGCCACCTCGGGGCGCATCAATTCCTTGGGCGGGATCTCCCCCCTGACCAGCAGCTCCCGGATCCTGGTTCCGGAAAATTGAAGGTGCGAGGAAGCCTGGTGCGGGCAGGTTTTTTCATTTTCTATGGAGCCGCATTTCTGACAGAAGAAAAACGACTTGAAAAACAGGGGCACAATGCCCAAGTCCGGGAATTCTTCGAAGATTTCCTGGGCGGCATAGGGATGGTAATAATTGCCAACGCCGGCATGGTCCCGCCCGATGATGATGTGGGTGCAGCCAAAATTCTTCCTGATGATGGCATGGTGAATGGCTTCCCTTGGTCCGGCATAGCGCATTTCCATCTTCAGGATGGCCATCACCGCCCGTTCCCGCAGGTAATAATGCTTGATGAGTTCCTCGTAAGAAGCCAGGATGACCTCGTCCTTGAAATCGCCCTTTTTCTTCCGGCCGATGACCGGGTTGATAAACAGGCCGTCGGTAAAAGTCAGGGCCGCTTTCTGTACATATTCATGGCCGAGGTGCGGGGTGTTCCTCGTCTGGAACCCGACCACTGTCCTCCAGCCCTTCTCCTTGAAAAGAATCCTGGTCTCTCTGGGAGACAACCGGTAGCGGTCGTAAGGGGTGGGTTCCAGTTCCAGCAGCTCCACCGGCCCTCCCAGGAGTGCTTCTTTCATGGCCAGCACCCGGCTGACACCCGGATGCTTGGGGTCAGTTGTGCCGTAGACCCGAAGACAGAATTCTTCCTTGTTGTAATCATATATGTCTTCCACAGTCAACAGGCCCACCGGCTTCAGCTCCTCTGTCCTTAACAGAACTTCCTGACCGGGCCTGATCTTGGCCGCCAGTTCCCGGTCAACATCGATCACGATGGGGATAGTCCAGGGAAGGTCGTTAGCCAGGCGCATCTGGTTTAGGACACTGAGAAAATCGGCCTGGTTCAGGAAGCCTTCCAGGGGAGAATAGACGCCGGTAGCTATGTTTTCCAGGTCAGAAACCAGGTCAGAGTCAAGGGTCAATGATACCAGACGGCTGGCCCTGGCCAGGATATCTGCTTTTTTCTTCTCGTCCATCAGGCGATTAACCAGTTTTCCTCCATGCGGTGCGATCATCGGGTACTCCTTTAATCAGGAATCGGGGAAACCAACCTGCCCGTTAATCGATATAACCCAGGGCTTTCAGCCTTTCCTTGATTTTCTCTTCTTCTTCCGGGCTGAAAACTTCCTTGTTATCTTCATTCTTGGCCAGGTTTTCCCTTAGGACCTTGGTCACGTAGCTGGAGACCGAGCTGAATTCGGTTCCCTTGATTTTTTCTTCAATTTTTTTATAGAGAGAGGTGGGTATAGAGACCGGGGTAAATTCTTTTTCCATCATTCCTCCTGAGATAATTTTATATAACAGAAAGGCCGATTTTTCAACTTTCCGGCCGCCAGAGGCGACTCCTGACGGTAAGAAGGCCAGCGCCCGCAGCCGGCGCCGGTCAGGCTTCCTGGTTTCCCCGGCCAAGCGGTAGCCCCTATTTTCCTCTGAATCGGGCTGCCTTGACAAAAAAAATCGGACGTGATTTAATTTTCATACGAAAAAGACCATGTGCTCTAGAAAGGACAGAAGTCAAGCCATCCCATAAAATGGAAAAAGTCTCCCACCCTTATGTCCGCCGCATTTCCTTCTTTGGAGTGCTTGATAAAAACCTGAAGAAGCTGGAAAATCGCCTGGGGGTTAGCCTGGCTGTTCGGGGAGATAAGCTCATCCTGGACGGCGAGGCGGACAAGGTCCAGTTTGCCAGGAAATATTTTGAAAAAATCCAGGAACTGGAAGATAAAGGCTACACCTTGAGAGAAGAAGATTTTCATATCGCCCTGGACCTGCTGGAAGAGAACCCGGGACAGCTGGAAGAATACGCCCCGGCCGAACCCATCTACCTGCAGCGCAAATCGGTGGCCCCCAAGAGCCTCAACCAGCAGGCCTACATGAAGGCCATAAAAGATTACGACCTGGTTTTTGGCATCGGTCCGGCTGGGACCGGTAAGACTTACCTGGCCATGGCCATGGCCCTGTCCTACCTGCAGAGCAAGCAAGTCAACCGTATCATCCTGACCCGACCGGCGGTAGAAGCCGGGGAACGCCTGGGTTTTCTGCCGGGCGACATGTTCCAGAAAATCAATCCCTACCTGCGGCCGCTGTATGATGCCCTGTTTGACCTGACTCCCTACGAGCAGGCTAACCGGCTGGTGGAGAGGGGCATAATCGAAATCGCCCCCCTGGCCTACATGCGCGGACGTACTCTGAACAGCGCCTTCATCATCCTGGACGAAGCCCAGAATACCACCCGAGAACAGATGAAAATGATCCTGACCAGGATGGGCTTTGACTCCAAGCTGGTGGTGACGGCCGACATCACCCAGATTGACTTGCCCCAGCCCAGGAAATCCGGGGTGCTCCAGGCCATAAAAATTTTATCTTCCATCAAAGAAATTGCCTTCGTCTATTTCAACGAAAAGGACGTGGTCCGCCACCCGCTGGTGGGCAAGATCATCAGAGCTTATGCCCGGGCTGAAATCAAAACGGTATAAAGTCCGATGAAAACCATCCAGTTCCGGAAATTCCGCCTTTTTAAGAGCGATGAGATCTTTCCCCTGCGGAAAAAAAAGGAGAGCGGCCAGCAGGAAAAAATTTCCTGGTTCCAGCAGCTCCTCCACAGCCCTTATTTATACATCGTAGTTTTTGCGGCCATTATTGCTTTCTTCATTTCCTATTTCCCGGCCAGGCCTCTGCCCTCAATCAAGCTGGGTGAAATTGCGGCCAAAGACCTGATCTCCCCGCTGGAAATAACAGTCGAAGACAGTCAAGCCACGGAAAGGCGGAAAGAACAGGCCGAAGATACCATTTCTCCGGTCTACTTTTACAACCAGAAAATTGTCGGTCTGACCCGGGAAAAGATCAAGCAGTTTTTTGAAACCGGGCGGAGCTGGCAGAACGCCCGCCCGGCTCTGAGTCTGAAAGACCTGCAG
>JANLGB010000100.1 GCA_024653405.1 Candidatus Saccharicenans sp. | reverse complement strand
ATACTCTGGCTGACAGCCAGAGTATCCCCGATATAACAGGCCGGGCTGGAGTCGCCGCATTTTTCAAAAAGCAGTTCCAACGGATAGGAGGAAGGTTTGCGAGTTTCAACCGAGGGCAGGTCGTCTTCGGCGATGATCACTTCAAAAAAAGGATAAAGCGAAAACTTCTTAAAAGTATAATCCAGGTCTTCCCGCGTCCTTCCGGTTATCACCGCCATTGTCCTGGCCATTGATCTTATCTTTCCCAGGGTGTCGGGAGAAATATTTAAAGTCTCGAGCGGCCGATACTGCCGGTAGAGGGCTTCAAATTTTTCTATCAGCCGGTTGTAATCGGGAAGCTCAATTCCAGCTTGAGCCGCCCGGTCATAAAACTTCCTGAAGTCCGGCGGCCCGGAGGATAACTGCCGGATAAATTCCTCCGGCTCCAGGCCACTGCGATAAAAAAGAATCCCGGCCAGCGTGGCATCCCAGTCGTTGTTAAGGTTGAGCCTGAATTTCAGCTGCAGTAGCAGGTCGAAATCAACCGGCTTTGCCAGGAAATGGGAAACCGTTTCCGACAGCGCCCGATAATAGCTCGGTCCGACTTCCACCAGGACGCCATCCACGTCAAAACAGATTATCATGCGCCTGCTCTCCGAAACCGGTCGGAAATTTCTGTTCGCTGCTCAAAAATCCGACTGAAACACGGGAAAAAGATTATAATAAGAAATGGTTCAAGGCAAGATGAAGATGGAGCGATGGCTTTACCCGGGGTCAATCGAGGAGGCCCGCCGGGTCCAGGTCGAGCTGCTCAAAAAACTGCGACTGGTACCACTCGAGGCTCCGCCCCGCCACCTGGCCGCGGTTGATGCCGCCTTTACCGACGAGCTGGTCCTGGCTGCCGTCTGCCTTTTCTCCTTCCCCGGGCTGGAACTCCTGGAAGAGCAGACCGCCGTTGAGCCGCTGAAGTTTCCCTATATCCCGGGCTTTCTATCCTTCCGCGAAGGCCCGGCCATCTACCAGGCCCTGCTCAAGCTGCGGCACAAGCCCGACCTGCTGCTCATAGACGGGCAGGGAATCGCCCATCCCCGGAGGTTGGGTATCGCCACCTTCCTGGGAATAATCCTCAACACTCCCAGCATCGGCTGCGCCAAATCCCATCTCATCGGCGAGTTCCGGATGCCGGCCAGAAAACAGGGCTGCTGCTGCCAGCTAAAGCACAAAGGAGAACTGGTCGGCCATGTCCTTCGCAGCCGGGCCGGTGTCCGGCCAATCTTTGTTTCGCCCGGCCACCTGGTTAATCACCGGGATGCCCTGAACCTGGTCCGGCAATGCCTGCGGGGCTTCCGGGTGCCGGAACCGCTCCGGCTGGCCCACCAGCTGACGCAGAAGCTCAAGCAGGCTCAAACATGACCGGTTGGTTTGCAACCCTCAGTTCAGAACATTAAATCTTGATTAAGAAAGCTGGAATCTAAAAAAGTCCCGGTCGATTCCAGCCGGGGTAAATTATTGTCAGGGCAAACGATAAATATCTTGTGGGGGGTCCATTATCTCGTTGATCGTCTGCGCTCTAATTTATTATAAATCAACCTTTTAAGTCCCAGAGAGCGACCTCAGAAAGCCCCGCCTGAAGTTTCGACCGGCCGACTGGCTCAGGTTTAATCAAAAATTAATATTTTTTACTTGCTTTTTGCAACTTTTTGCCTATATTTATAGTATTCCGATAGGAATTGTAGGAATTAGGGAGGTCAACAGTGATAGATAATATTGATAATCTCGAAGCCAGGGAAAAAGAACTTCGTTCGCTGCTGCGCCTGAAAACAGCAGCGGCCCGGGAGGTTGATGAGCTGTCAGCCCTGCTGGACCCGGCCGGCGATCTCTATCCGCCGGCGGCGGCCGAGGACTCGAGCCTTCAGGACGGCCGGGTGCCGGTCGACCTGATAAAAATTTACCTTCACGACATGGGGAGTTACCTTCTGCTGTCCCGCGCAGGCGAGCTGGAGCTGGCCCGGAAAATGGAACGGGGCGACAGGGAAACCATCAAGGCTTTCCTGCAGACTCCCCTGGCCCTGGAAGAGCTCAGGCAACTGCAGCGACTACTTAAAGACCAGCCGGAACTTATAAGTCGCTGGTTCAACCTGCCGGATAACGATTTTAGCCCCAAGAACTTAAAAAAAGTTCACCGTCGGGCGCTGTCCGAGCTGGAAGCCATCCGGCGGCTGGCCGTACGTCTGAAACAACTTCCAGCCACTAGGAAATACCGCTGGAGAAGGGCCCGCCTGGCCCGGCGCCTGATTCTGCACTGCCTGGAACTTGACCTGCGCTGGGACATGAAATACGAACTCATCAACCGCATCAAGCAACGCCTGCTGGACGAGGCGGCCCGCGGCCCGGAAGCCCGCCAGCAGAAATTAATCGATATCTATGAACGCATTGAAAGCGCCCAGGAACTCCGGCAGCAAGCTAAAAACCAGCTGGTGGCGGCCAACCTCCGTCTGGTGGTTTCCATCGCCAAGAAATTTCAGCACCAGGGCCTGAGCCTGCTGGACCTGATCCAGGAGGGCAACCTGGGCCTGATCCGGGCCGCCGAAAAATTCCAGTACAGGCGCGGCCACAAGTTTTCCACCTATTCCACCTGGTGGATAAAACAATCAATAACCAGGGCCATCGCCGACCAGGCCCGCACGGTCAGGATGCCGGTCCACCTGGTGGAGGCCATCCAGAGAATGAAAAAAAAGGCCCAGCAGTTCTTTCAGGCCGAGGGCCGAGAACCCGATGAAAAAGACCTGGCTCGAAAAATGAACCTGCCCCCGGCCAAGATCCTGGAGATGGTAAACTTTTCGCAGGAACAGGTTTCGCTGGAAACTCCCGTGAACGAATCCGGCGACACTCTGCTCGGGTACTTCCTGGAAGACAGCAAAATCAAGGACCCGGCTGAAAGCTGCATCCTGCAGAGCCTCAAGGAGCAGCTGAGAAAAGCCATTGAGCAGCTCAGCGACCGGGAAAGGGCCATACTCAGCATGAGATACGGCCTGGACGGACAGCGGGAATACACCCTGGAAGAAATCGGCCGGCATTTCAAACTGACCCGGGAGCGAATCCGGCAGATAGAATTACGCGCTCTGAAAAAAATCAGGCAGTCGGAACTGGGACCGCTCCTGCAGACTTTCCAGGCTTCTTAAAATATTAATTATCAACATCTTAACTGCCGACCCGGAAATTTCGGCAAAAATTCAGCTCTATCTTGCCAAAGCGATTTTTTTCTGTTAGTCTTTATTAACCAAACGCCAGGTAAGGATACTTCCCGGGATGAATGGGGTTCAAATAAGAAAGGTCAGTTTTATCGCCCCATCCACCTGTTTGCCCCTGTGCGAGAAAAGCCTGGTCAATAAGACCATCCGTCGTTTGAAGAAGATTCTGGGCCAGGTGGACATTGACCTCAGTCCTCACCTCTTCTCCAGCGACCAGCTCATCGACCACGTGACCGCTCCTCTGGAAGACCGGGCCGAAGTCTTCAAGCGGGCCATCCGCGAAGCCGACCTGATCATTTCCGTAGCCGGGGGCACCGGGGCTGAAGATATCCTGTTCAAAATCGACCAGAAGGACTACCAGGTCATAAAAAAACGAAAGCCGATTTTTATGGGCTTCTCCGATTTCACCTTCCTGCTGAATGACATCCATTACCATGCCCACATTCCAGCAGTTTACTTTCCCACCCTGCGTCTGGGCCCGGGGAATTTTAAGAAAATGGCTTCGCTACTGTTCGATGAGCCGGTCACCTACCACGGCATGCTCTGGCTAACTCGCCCCCCAAAAAGACGGTTATCGGGCATACCGCTGGGCGGCAATCTGTCCACCTTCGTCAATTATCTCAACCGCAAGAATCCGCCCACCTATAACTGGAAAAGGTACGTCCTGTTTTTTGAAGACGTTCAGATTGATGTCGAGGACCTGCACCGGCTGCTGGCCGCCCTCAGGCGACACAAAGTATTCAACGAAATCCGTGGCCTGATCCTGGGTTCACTGACGTATTACAGCAAGAACGGCAATTACCGGATGATCCAGAGGGAGCATTTACGCTTTGTCCGCAATTACCTCCGGGACATCATCAAGAAAAGGGAAGCCCGCGGCAATCCCCTGCCGATCCTGGCCGTGTCCAATTTCGGCCACAACATCCCCGAGGATCTGATGGCCGTGCCCATTGGCGGCCACGTCATCATTGATCGCCATAAGAACATAACCTTCCGCCTGCACCCCCCGCGTAAGAACGGCCGAAAAGTTTAGCTCCGGGGCTTTATTTTCGGAGGTAGGCCAGAGCCTGCATGGCCGCCACACAGCCTTCACCCACGGCCGAGGCCACCTGCAGGCTGCCGCAGGTGACATCGCCGGCGGCAAAAACCCCTTCCAGGTTGGTTCTCTGGTTGCGGTCAACCACCAGGCACTGGCGCTGGTCGAGCTCGAGGCCGGCCTTGGTGAAAAGAGCAGTGGAGGGTATTTCCCGGAAAATGAAAACCGCCGAAACCGCTATCTCCTCCAACTGCCCATCTTTTTCCACCATCACCTTTTCCACCCTCTTTTCCCCTTTGATTTCCTTAAGTTCATAATTCAACAACAACGGGATGTTTTTCTGTTTGAGTCTTTCCAGGCCCGGCTCGTATTCCGGCTTGATTTTCCTTCCTGTTACCAGCCTGACCTGGCAGCCCATCTGGTCAAGCTCCAGGACTTCTTCCACTGTTTCTTCCGACAGTCCGTAAGCCAGGACCTCGCGTCCCCGGTAGAGCGGGCCGTCGCAGGTGGCACAGTAGCTTACCCCACGACCGGTGAGCTCCTCTTCGCCCGGAATCATCCGTTCCTTGTCGAACGGTTTCCCGGTGGCAATGATTACCGCCTGAGCTTCAATAAAAGCGCTCTTGGTGGTCACATACTTGGGTTGGCTGTCAAGGGCCAGGACCAGGGCGTCTTCTTTCAAGATTTCCGCCCCGTGGTGCCTGGCCTGCTCCAGGAATTTATTCAGTAGCTCCTGGCTGTTGATGCTGATAAAACCGGGATAGTTTTCAATTTCGTAGCCGATGGCCATCCGCGACGGATTCCGCCCGTCAAGGACCAGGGTTTTCTTGCCGGCCCGGGCCACGTAGAGTGCCGCGGTCAGTCCGGCCGGTCCGGCTCCGATTATCAAAACGTCAGTCTTCAAGTTCTTGATCATAGCAGCCTCCAGCTTATTTAAAGCTTGATTCCTGGTTTTCTTATTATCCGCCGCCGGCCCGCCCCCGTCAACTTTCTTATCTATCTTTTAGACCGCTTTTGGCCGGCCTGCCCCCACGCCGCTCTCAATTCTTAAAATTACAATCCTTGGTTGTCTTAAAATACGAAATCAGGGAAAATTAGGGCGAATGAGGTTGGCCATGAATAGACTCTTGGGCAAAGTATTCCTTGCTTATTTGCTTTTATTTTCCCTGGTCCCGGTTATGGCCTCAGCCAAAGATGCCACCCGCCCCGAACTCCAGCAACTGACGCTGACCATCAACCAGAAAGACGGGCTGGTCATCAAGAGCTTAAAACTGGCTGACGGCCGGGAAATCACCCCGCCCTCCCCCATCCCACTTTTTAGTCTCCTCCTTTCGGATAAATTATTTTCGGCAGCGGGGATAAAGCCGGAAGGCGGACGGGAGATTTCGGTAACTTTGGCCAAGAGAAAACCAGCCAACCCCGGCGTTTCTTCCGCTCAGGATTTACTGGAATTCAGCCTTGAGGGAAAGATTAAAGCCCGGCTCACCGCCGGAACTTCAGCCTACCCTGGCCTCAGCCTGATTTTGAGGCTTCAAAATATCAGCTCGGAAAAAGTGAAGGTAGAAAACCTGGTGCCTCTGTCTGAAGGCCCGGACCGCGTCTACATCACCGCCGGTCTTCCCAATAAGTGGCCTCATTACCTGAGCCGGACTCTTCTCTATCGCCCGGGCCGACAGCCGATCGGCATTCTGCTGCCCGATAACGCCTGGCACCTTGGTTTCTGCGACCTCCAGGTGGCTCCGAGCCTTAACCTGGTAGCTCTCGCCCGGCGCGACCGCAGTGAGAAAACCGAAATCAGGCGCTGGGCCGCCACCCTGGAACCAGGCGGTTTCCTGGAATATAACCTCCATCTCGATCTTCACCCTGCTGAAATCTCTCCTTATTCAGGCCTGGCTTCTGTCCTCCTTTATCCGCCCGAGTCCTGGTTCGGCGGCCTGCGGCTCATGTTTCAGGAGCGCTATCTCTACGACCTGGAAAAATTCGATAATTCGCTCTACGAAAGACAAGACCTCCGCTGGGTCAGAAAGGCTTACCTGATGCTGCTGCAATTCGCCTGGGACCACAGCTATTACGACCGCCAGTCCGGCCGGTACACCTTTTATGAAAATCTTCTGGCCTGGGACCGGCTGGTCGGCGGCGTTGACATCTACTCTCTCTGGCCAACCTGGCCCCGCCTCGGCCTTGACCAGCGTAATCAATGGGATATGTACCGCGACCTGCCGGGTGGCCTGGCCGAGCTTAAAAAGCAGGTGGCTTACGTCCATCAGAAAGGCAAGAAATATTTCATCTCCTATAATCCCTGGGACGAAAGCACGCGGCGGGAAGAGCACCTCCAGGCCATGGAAGGCATCCTGCGTGAGCTCAATGCCGACGGGGTCATCCTCGACACCTGGGGTGAATCCAGCCGCGAATTCCAGGCCATGGCCGACCGGGTCAAACCCGGCATCATCATGTACAGCGAGGGCATGGCCGTGCCCAAAGATATGCCCGGGATAGTGACCGGAAGAGTCCACGACGCTCTCTACCTCCCGCCGCCCCTCAACCTGAACAAGTTCATAAAGCCCGATAACGCCATCTTGAGGGTCATCCAGCTCGGCGAAGGCCGCTTCCGGCGCGAGGCTTCGGTCGCTTTCTTCAACGGCTACGGCAGCGAGATAAACACCATGCGGCCCGGCCGGCCTGAGACCATGGAAGAAGACCTGGCCCACCTCGGAAGAACCCTGAAAATCCTGCGGGAGAACCATTCGGCTTTTATCAGCCAGGACTGGATTCCTTTTTATCCCATGCTCGAGGACGGGCTCTGGGCTAACTGCTGGCCGGCCGCGGACAAAATCATCTTTACCGTTTTCAGTCTCAAACCCGAAGGCTACCGGGGGCCCCTCATCCCCATCAAGGAAAAACCGGGCTACCATTTCGTCAGCCTGTGGCGGCACGAAGAGCTCAAGCCGGAAAAGGTGGCAGACCGCCTTTATCTTCCGGCCGAGCTTGAAGCCTTCAGCCGGCATTACCTGGACACCCGCCTGGAAGGGAGCCTGGACTGCCTGGCCGCCCTGCCGGAAATCATTAAAGCCCAGAGATACCGGGACAAAATTGCCGTAAAACTGGCTACAAAGCCCGTAGGCGGGCGATTGGTGGTTACCCCCGGCAATCCCTCCTACCAGGCCGAATCGGTCGTTTTTCCGGCCTCTGACCTGGAATTTTCCCTCTGGGAGCACTTTAAGGGAAAGGGCGAGAAGGTAGTCATACAGCTTTTTTCAGGCGAAGGTGAACTCGTCGATGAAGCCGTAATTGTCTTGCCGACAGCCCTGCCCCGACTGGTCAACCCGGTCCAGCCCACCCCAAGGGCGGAGCGGGCGCCGGAAGGCATGGTAGAAATCCCGGCCGGCGAATATATCTACACCACCACCGGCAATCCCGAC